>JAOXRV010000783.1 GCA_025800435.1 Cellvibrionaceae bacterium
ACAAGGAGTTCATGTGATGGACCGCTGCAACTTGACGATTCTCAACGAGCCGGGTTATGAGTGGCTGGCAGGTTTCTTGGCAGAGAACCAAGTTGAAGTGGTGGCTTCGTTGCCTTGTTACCTAGAAGGTAACGTCGATAAACAGCGGGGCAAGGGCGTATTTCAGCGTAGTATCGAAGGGCTTAATCAACTCAATGAGCTGGGCTACGGGCGCACAAAAGCGCTTTCGCTAAGTCTAGTTTTTAATCCTCAAGGCCCTGTGTTGCCGCCAGAGCAGAGCGGCTTAGAGGCCGCCTATAAAACCCATCTGAAAGACGCGTTTGGTGTGGAGTTTACGCAGCTCTTTACGCTGGCAAATATGCCGATTAAACGCTTTGGCAGCACGTTGATATCAAAAGGCGAATTTGACGATTATATGGCGCTTCTGAAGGGTTCGTTTAACGCGCAGACTTTACCTGGACTGATGTGCAAGTCGTTGATCTCTGTGGATTGGCGGGGCTACTTATACGATTGTGACTTTAACCAGCAGCTTGAGATGCCGCTGGGTGGTGCGTCAAAACCTGTACATATTGCTCAGCTGGCAGATAACGTGGCGGGGGCGCCGATTCGCGTGGCAGAGCATTGCTATGGTTGCACCGCTGGGCAAGGATCCAGTTGCGGCGGAGCGTTGGCTGATTAATATGAACAGATCACGCATTCTACTTGTTGCGCTGATCGGCGCAGTGCTCTTTTTGTTCTGGGCGTTGGGTGGTGCAGAGTTGCTCACATTAGAGCGTTTGCAAGCCGAGCGAGCGGCGTTACTCAACTATCGTGATGCGAACCCATTTTTTAGTAGTGCGTTGTTCTTTACTCTTTACGTCGCTGTTACCGCGCTATCGATTCCCGGTGCGGCGATCATGACGCTCGCTGGCGGCGCGATTTTTGGTTTAGTCTGGGGTGTGGTGCTGATCTCCTTTGCATCCACACTGGGTGCTACGTTGGCGATGTTGCTGGCGCGCTATCTGGCCAGTGATTGGGTGCGGCAGCGTTTTGGTAGCCGCTTCAAACAGCTAGACAGCGGTATTGAGCGTGAAGGACCATTCTATCTTTTTTCGTTGCGCCTGATTCCCGCTGTACCGTTTTTCCTGATCAATGTAGTGATGGGGTTAACGAAAATCCGTATCGCCACATACTGGTGGGTGAGCCAATTAGGGATGCTGCCTGCCACTATCGTTTATGTGAATGCAGGTACAGAGCTTGCGCAGATAAGCCAGCTATCTGATATTTTGTCGCCCAGCTTACTCGGTGCATTCGTCTTGCTTGGACTCTTCCCATGGATTGCTCGTATCGTGCTTGCGTGGAGTAAGCGGCGCCAGTTAGCACGCCAATGGCAAAAACCGACGCAGTTCGATAATAATTTGCTGGTGATTGGTGCGGGCAGCGGTGGGCTGGTATCGGCCTATATCGCGGCGGCCACCAAAGCTAAGGTGACTTTGATAGAGCGTCACCAGATGGGCGGTGATTGTTTGAATACCGGTTGCGTGCCCTCAAAAGCGCTGCTGCGTTGTGCCCGCCAAGCCAAAACGATAACCCAGAGTGGGCGTTTTGGCATTACCGTCGCTGAACCGCAGATCGATTTTGCGGCAGTCAAGCGCTATGTACAGAACGCGATCTCTCGCATCGAGCCGCACGATTCCGTAGAGCGTTACACGGATCTGGGTGTTGATGTTATTCAAGGCAGTGCTCGCTTAATCACACCTTGGGAGGTCGAAGTCACCAAAAATGACGGCTCCAGTGAGCGGATCTCCTCGCGCAGCATCGTGATCGCCACCGGTGCGCGCCCACGCGCCCCTGAGCTACCCGGCATCGAGCACATTGATGCGCTGACATCCGACACTATTTGGGGCTTAGAGGCACTGCCGAAGCGTTTGATTGTGATTGGCGGTGGGCCGATTGGCTGTGAACTTGCGCAGGCGTTTGCGCGGTTAGGAAGTCAGGTTATCTTGGTGCAGCGCCAAGCTGGGCTGCTGCCGAGGGAGGATCAGGATGTTCAAGCGCTTGTTCAAGCGGCGCTGCTGGACGATGGCGTAGAGCTGCATTTAGCAACGCAAGCGCTAAGCTTTGAAAACCGCGATGGCTCGAAGCTATTGCTCGCGGAATCAGCTGCCGGTGAGATAGAGATTCACTTTGATGAGGTGCTGGTGGCACTGGGGCGCCAGCCAAATACAGAAAATTTAGGGCTTGAAGCGCTGGGTATTTCTCTGGATGCACAGCAGCGGCCGATTTTAGATGCCTACCAAG
>JAOXRV010000796.1 GCA_025800435.1 Cellvibrionaceae bacterium
AGCGTATCTACGGCATACCGGTCACCGATATCGAGCAGCTGCACGGCCAGCACACCAATATGAAGCTGCTGGCCGAGCGCGGGGTAGAGATCTTTTTTACCCAGGTGTTTGAGCACAACTTTTTTCACGCCGATATGCACCCGGGCAATATTTTTGTGTCCCGCAATACCCCCAGCCGGCCCCAGTATATCGCTATCGATATGGCCATTGTCGGCAGCCTCGACCGGGAGGATCAGTACTATTTAGCCCGCAATATGCTGGCCATCTTCCGCCGGGATTACCGCCAGGTGGCCGAACTGCACGTACAGTGTGGCTGGGTGCCTGCCGATACCCGCATCACCGAGTTTGAAAATGCCATTCGTTCGGTGTGCGAGCCTATCTTTGAAAAGCCCCTGGCCGAAATCTCCTTTGGCCAGGTGCTGATCAATCTATTCCGCACCGCCCGCCGCTTTGATATGGAGGTGCAGCCCCAGCTGGTGCTGCTGCAAAAGACCCTGCTCAATATCGAAGGCCTGGGGCGCCAGCTCTACCCCGAGCTGGACCTGTGGAGCACCGCCCACCCCTACCTGGAAGAGTGGCTGAAGGAACGCTTTGCCCCCAATACGCTGTGGGATCAATTCAAGCGCCACGCCCCCGAGTGGCTGGAGAAATTCCCCGAAGTGCCCCAGCTGATCTACGAAAACCTGGAGCTACAGCGCCACCGAGGCGATGTGGGGGCCCAGGTAGAGGCCATTCAAACCCAGCTGGCCGCCCAAAACCAAAAGCGCCGCCGCATTACCCTGCCCCTGCTGGGCCTGGGCTGCCTGGGCTTGGCGGCACTGCAACCCGGCCTTAGCCTAAGCTATGCCAGCATGGGCCTGGCGGTGGCCGGGGCGGCACTGTTGTTGGCCCGCTGAGGGCTCCTTGTTTCCCCGCTGAGGGCTCCCAGCCTCTGCGCCATCCCCGCGCAGACTCTACGTCATCCCCGCGAACGCGCACTGCTGTCCGGGGAAAATTATGACCAGGCCTTCGGGGATAAAACCCAGCTTGAGGGATAGGGGGCACTTTCTCCGTTCCGAAAGCGCGCCATCCAGGCGCTGGCCCCCGTTTCATCCAGAAGCCTAGTCACTGCGAAAGC
>JAOXRV010000799.1 GCA_025800435.1 Cellvibrionaceae bacterium
GTACCGCGGTGGCCTCGGCTAAAGACTGGGCCTCAAGGGCTCGATGTAACTGCGGGTCGCTGATTAGCTCAGCGAGCTTAACTGGGTGATTCAATGGGATCTCTCTGGGCGCCCAAAAGCGCAAACAAGGGGCTATGTTGCGCGAATTATAGCAGTGTACGCACTATTTGGCGTCATTAAATTGCAGTGAAGCCAGGCGTTGGTAGAGGCTGGAGCTTTGCAGCAAGTCCTGGTGTGTGCCGCTGGCTACAATCTTACCCTGATCCATTACCGCAATCTTGTCGGCGTGAATAATGGTGGCCAGGCGGTGGGCGATAATCAAGGTGGTGCGGTTTTTCATCAGCTCGTTTAAGGCCTGTTGCACATGGTATTCGCTCTCGGCATCCAGGGCGCTGGTGGCCTCGTCTAACAGCAGAATTTTCGGGTCGTTTAAAATCGCCCGGGCAATAGCGATACGCTGGCGCTGGCCGCCGGAGAGCTGGGCGCCTTTTTCGCCCAGTTGGGTGTGGTAGCCCTGGGGCAGGGCGCTGATAAACTCATGGGCGTGGGCGGCCACGGCGGCGGCGATCACCTCGTCTTCGCTGGCATCGAGCTTGCCGTAGCGAATATTGTGCAGCACATCGGCGGTAAACAGGGCCGGTTGCTGGGGCACCAGGGCCATGTGCTCGCGCAGTTGCTGGGGCGCCAAACTCGGCAGTTCGGCCTCACCAAGATAAATGGCGCCGGCGGCGGGGTCGTAAAAGCGTTGCACCAACTCAAATACAGTGGATTTACCCGCGCCACTGGGGCCCACTAGGGCGACCGACTCGCCGGGGTGAATATGCAAAGTAAAATTGTCCAGGGCTTTTTGTTCCGGCCGACTTGGGTAGCTAAAATCTACCTCGTTAAAACGCAGCTCGGCCACATCGGCCGGAATAGTTTGAGGCTGGGCCGGGGCGGCAATGCTCGGGTTCACGGCCATTAGCTCCAGCAGGCGCTCGGTGGCACCGGCGGCGCGCTGTAAATCGCCGAATACTTCCGATAGAGTAGCTACCGCCATAGCCACCATTATTGCGTAAAACACAAAAGCACCGAGGTCGCCGCCACTCATATTACCGTTTAACACATCGTAGCCGCCCACCCACAGCATGCCGGTAATGGCGCCGAACACCAGGGTGATCACCACGGCGATCAACAGTGCGCGCTGGCGAATACGCTGGCGCGCAACCGCAAAGGTATTTTCCACCACGCTGCTAAAGCTGTCGCGCTCATAGGCTTCGCGGTTATAGCTTTGCACGGTTTTGATGTGTTCGATAGCCTCACCGGCGTAACTGCCAAGGCCGGCAATGGAATCCTGACTTTTGCGCGACAGGGCGCGCACTTTGCGGCCGTAAATTAATATTGGGCCCAGCAGCAGCGGTACGCTGATCAAGACAATTAAGCTCAGTTTAATATTGGTGATCAGCAGCATAATCAAACCGCCGCTAAAGGTCAGGCTGCTGCGTAACGCCATCGATAGGGATGAGCCAATAATGGTTTCCAATAGGCTGGTATCGGTTGTCAGGCGCGACATGATCTCGCCGCTGCGATTGGTTTCAAAATAGCTCGGCGGCAGGCCCAGCAAGTGGTTAAAAACCCGCTGGCGCAAATCGGCGCAGACCCGCTCGCCCAGCCAAGACACCAAATAGAAACGCACGAAGGTGCCGATTGCAATTACCAGGGTGATGGCCGCTAAAAACAGCACGCTGGTATTAAGCTCGGCTATGGAGCCACTGCCAAAACCTCGGTCGATAATTAATCGAACCCCCTGGCCGATGGCAAGGCTGGCTACCGC
>JAOXRV010000804.1 GCA_025800435.1 Cellvibrionaceae bacterium
CCCCGACAACGGCGGCAGTTTGCGCAGCGAAGTCGAGCGCGCCTTGGCGCGGCACGGCTTGCGGCAACTGGTGGTGACCCAGCCGGGCGAATACCGCTTATTGCAAGCGTTTGAGCGCTGGCAGGCAGAGGGCCTGGCGACGCTAGATGTCCGTCCCGACAGCCGGTTTTTGTGTGGCCCAGGGGAGTTTGCCAGTTGGGCAGAGGGACGCAAAAACTTGCGCATGGAATATTTTTATCGCCACATGCGCCGCCGTTACTCGGTGCTGCTCGACGGCGATCAGCCCTGCGGCGGCCAGTGGAATTACGATGCCGATAACCGCAAGCCGCCGGCTCTGCATTCGGCCATTCCAAGCCCCTACCGCTGTCGACCCGATGCCATTACCGAAGAGGTACTGGCGCTGGTGCAATCGCGCTTTAGTGAGCACCCGGGGGATTTACAACCGTTCGAGTTTGCAACGACCCGCACCCAGGCACTGGCGGTACTGAAGCAGTTTATCGAACAGCGCCTGGGCAAGTTTGGCGATTTTCAGGATGCTATGATTGAGGGCGAGCCATGGATGTATCACTCTCATTTGAGCTTTTACTTGAACTGTGGCCTGTTGCTGCCACTGGAATGTGTGCGCGCCGCCGAGCGAGCCTACCGCGAGGGCAGTGCGCCGCTCAATGGGGTAGAGGGCTTTATTCGCCAAATTTTGGGTTGGCGCGAGTATGTTTACGGTATTTACTGGCATTTGATGCCGGCCTATGCCGAGCAGAACTATCTAGCTGCCAAGCGCGATTTACCCGGTTTTTACTGGCACGGCCGCACCGAGCTCAATTGCCTGCGCCAGGTTATTAGCGAGACCTTGGCCAATGCCTACGCTCACCATATTCAGCGTTTAATGATAGTTGGCAACTTTGCGCTGCTGATTGGGGTTGAGCCCAAGCAGTTAAACCAATGGTTTTTGCAAATTTACGCCGATGCCTATGAGTGGGTAGAGCTGCCCAATGTCAGCGGCATGGTGTTGTACGCCGATGGTGGCTACCTGGCCAGCAAGCCCTATGCCGCCGGCGGCGCCTATATCAATAAGATGTCCAATTACTGTAAAAACTGCCGCTATCAAGTCAGTAAGAAAACTGGCCCACAGGCCTGCCCGTTTAATTATCTGTACTGGCATTTTTTAGCCAGTAACCGCGATAAATTACAGAACAACCCGCGCCTGGGCTTAGCGTATAAAAGTTATGATCGCATGGCCGCCGATAAGCGCGAGACGATTCAAAATGACGCCGAAGCGTTTTTGGCTAATTTGCAATAAATATGCCCAGCTAGGCCAACGTTGGCAATGGGCGAAGGAGCTACAGATCGGAAG
>JAOXRV010000819.1 GCA_025800435.1 Cellvibrionaceae bacterium
CGCAATATGGCCCGCGCTGGCAGTGGCGCTTGCTTGTATGCTCGACCGTTGGCTGGGCGAACCTCAGCGCCACCACCCTTTAGTGATCTTTGGCGCGTGGGCAGATAAGATCCGTTGCGTTCGATGGTTTAAGCGCCAAGACCCACTCCAGCAGCGCTTAGCTGGAGCCGCAATGCTTGCCAGTGCTGTGCTACCGTGGGTCTTGGGAGCCGCGTTGCTTACCCAGCTGCCCGCCATCGGTGAGCTGTTAAGCGTTGTGCTGCTCTATGGTTGTATCGGCCACCAAAGCTTGCGTGAGCATGTATTGCCTATCGCCAGTGCACTTAAAGTCGGTGATACAAAACAAGCAAGAACGCTGGCTTCACGGATTGTCAGCCGCGACCCTGAGAAGATGGACCCCACCAAAGCCGCAATCGAATCCACCCTAGAGAACGGTACCGATGGGGTTTTTGCTGCCATCTTCTGGTTTCTAATTGCAGGCGCACCGGGGGCAGTGCTGTATCGCCTAGTGAACACGCTTGATGCGATGTGGGGCTATAAAACCGCCGAGTTTTTGCATATCGGCTGGGCTGCCGCCCGATTGGATGATCTGCTCAACTACGTGCCAGCACGCCTCACTGCGTTGAGTTATGCGCTACTTG
>JAOXRV010000831.1 GCA_025800435.1 Cellvibrionaceae bacterium
CCGACGGCGTTTTAAAAGAAATTTTAAAAGGCGAAGGTGAAACCGTCGTCTCTGAAGACGTGCTGGCCATTATTGAAGAGGGCGCCGCTGCCACGGCAGCCCCAGCTGAGACGGCCCCGGCTGCCGCTGCCCCAAGCGATGAGACAGAAGCCGGTGATGCCATCGCCAGCCCCGCCGCGCGCAAACTGGCCGACGAAAAAGGCATTGACCTAAGTACCGTTAAAGGTACTGGCAAAGATGGCCGTATTACCAAAGAAGATATTGTTAACTACAGCCCGGCTGCGCCCGCCGCTGCGGCCCCGGCCGCCGCTGCCCCAGCGCCCAAGGCTGCCGCCGCTGCCGCGCCGGCGCTGAACCTGCCCGCCGGCGAGCGGGTTGAAAAGCGTGTGCCCATGACCCGGATGCGCAAGCGCATTGCCGAGCGCTTGATGGACACCACCCAAAACACCGCCATGCTGACCACCTTTAACGAGGTCAATATGGCCCCGGTGATGGCGCTGCGCAGTAAGTACAAAGAAATGTTCGAAAAGAGCCACAATGGCACCCGGCTGGGCTTTATGGGCTTTTTTGTGAAAGCCGCGACCGAAGCGCTGCGTCGCTTCCCGGCCGTTAATGCCTCTATCGATGGCGACGATGTGGTGTATCATGGCTACCAGGATGTCAGTGTGGCGGTCTCCACCGACAAGGGCTTGGTGGTGCCGGTGCTGCGCAATGCCGAGCATATGAGCCTGGCCGAGGTGGAAAACACCATCCGCGACTTTGGCCTGCGCGCGCGCGATGGCAAACTGAGCATGGAAGAGATGACCGGGGGCACCTTCTCGATTACCAACGGCGGCGTGTTTGGCTCGCTGATGTCGACCCCAATTTTGAATCCACCGCAGACCGCTATCTTGGGTATGCACAAGATCCAAGATCGCCCCATGGCGGTCAATGGCGAAGTGAAAATTCTGCCGATGATGTATTTGGCCCTGTCCTACGACCACCGTTTAGTGGACGGCAAAGACGCGGTACAATTCCTGGTGGCGATTAAAGATATGTTGGAAGACCCAGCGCGTATTTTGCTGGAGCTGTAATCAAGCGGTAAGAAACAATGCCCAGTGTTGACAGATCAACACACTGGGCTTTTTCAGTTTTAAGAACAGATTCGAGACACAACTATGTCAGATACGTCAGATAAATACGATGTCATTGTTATTGGCTCCGGCCCCGCCGGCTATGTCGCCGCCATTCGCGCAGCACAGCTGGGCTTAAAGACCGCCTGTATTGAAAAGTGGAAAGA
>JAOXRV010000838.1 GCA_025800435.1 Cellvibrionaceae bacterium
GGCAATAGCAGCCAGTAACCATCGTCCCTGGGTTTGGCACCCTGGGCTTCGGCGGCGGCGCGCCAATGGCGCGATAGCAGCCAGTTAATTTCTTTCAGATCGTCCTCATCAGCACTGGCTTGCACCTGCTTAAAGCCCGCCTCGCTAAAATAACTGGGGCCCGCTTTATCGGTGGCGTTAAAGCGCCAATAGATGGGTTGCAGTTTTTGCTCGCCGCTGTGGGACTGTACCAAACTGCCCTCGCCATCGGCCATAAATACAATACTGCCCCCACCGCCGGCATAGGCCTTGAGCAGTGCCTGGGCCTGGCCCAGGGCCAGCTCCGGGCGATAGCCTGGGGCGGGCATAATATGGGGCTGTAAATCCAGCAGGTATTTCTCCAGCGTCTGCTGGTCTTTGGTCAGCGGCAACACCGTGTGGCTGCTGCCGGCAAACACCACCAAGGCCACTGCCGCAGCGGGCTGCTCGCGCAGCAGCGCCAGGGCTTTTAGCTTGGCCTGCTGCAAACGACTGGGGGCCAGATCTGTGGCCAGCATACTGTCGTTCAACTGCAGCACCAACACTAGGGCTTGCTGGCTCTCGCTTAAAGGGGTTTGCTGTTGGCGCCAGCTGGGGCCAGCCAGGGCTAACACCCACACCAGGCTACAGACTAAACTGAGCCGCGCCGGGTTCAGCCAACTATTGCCCGGCTGCTCGATACTGAGCTGGGTTAAATACTCGGGCTTAATCAGCTTGGCCCAAGCGCTGGCGCGGCGACCCGGCCACTGGCTTAAACCATATAAGCCGAGCGCCGGCAATACCAGTAACAAGGCCCAGGGGCGCAAAAACTGAGGCCAAAGCTGGGCAAGCTCAAACACTGGCCACCCCCCGCTTGCCGCACCAGCCTTTGTAGGCAAACCACAGGTGGCTACCCTGGGCCAGCAGCAGCGCCAGCAACAGCGGCCAGTAATACAACTCGCGCCGGGGGTGAAAATAGCTGATCGCAAAACGGCTCGGCTCCAGCTTATCCAAAGTGGCCGAGATCTGTGCCAGCGCGCTGCGATTAGCGGCCTTAAAAAAACGGCCGCCGGTCGCATTGGCCAGGGCGATAAGCTGCTCTTCATCGATGGCTTGCTCGGCCACGGCGGTATTTTGGCCGAGCAACACCGGGTAAATTTTTATACCCGCACTGGCGGCAAGGGCGGCCGCCTCAAGCGGTGGCACACGGCTGCCCGAGTCATTGCCATCGCTCAGCAACAGCAATACCCGCTTGGGGTTTGCCTCGGTTTGTGGCTCGGCCAGAAAGTGGCGGTAGGCGTAGCCAATGGCATCGCCCAACATGGTTTTGGGGCCTGCCATACGCACATGGCTCTGCTCTAATAACTGCACAAATAACTGGCCATCTTCGCTAAAAGGCAGTTGCAAATAGGGGGCATCGCCAAACACCATCAAGCCCAGGCGATCGCCCTGGCGCTGCTCGGCAAAGCGCGACAAGACCTGCTTGGCTCCGGCCAGACGCGACTGGGGCTGACTGCCGGCGGGGGCAAAATCTTGCTCGGCCATAGAGCCCGATAAATCCACCGCCACCATTAAATCCCGAGCCGGCTTTTTAATCTCGATAGGCTGACCCAGCCACATGGGTTTGGCCAGGGCACCAACGAATAGCAACCAGACACTGGCGAGCATAATTTTTTGCCAGCGCTGACGCGCCAGCACCACTCCGGTGGTGCTGGTGTCGATGCCGCTGTGATTGACATAGGCCTGAAAAAACGGCGCCACAATACCACTGCGAGCACTGTTATAGGCGGGGCTATAGCGGCGTACCAACAGCGGTAACAACAGCGCCAAAAATAGCCAGGGGTGCTCAAACACCAACATCGCCACCCCCTTGCCCAGCACTTAGTTCGGCTCGATGGTGGCGCAGCCAATACTCTACTTTTTCCAGCAGCGGGGTAACTTGTTCGGGTTTTAATTGAGCCAACTCGGCGGGCTCGGCATAGGCCCAGGCTTGTATCGTTTGCAGTTCCTGTAGCTGCAAAACCGCTTCATCACCGGCGGGTAAAAGCTTCGCCAAACAATCGCACCAGGCCTGGCCGCTCAAGCTGGCCACCTCCCTGCGTTCGGCAAAGCTCAGCACACAGCGGCGCAACAGAGTCGGTACGTGAGCCAGTTGTTCAGGCTTATCGAGTGTATTTTTTATCTGCGCCAACTGCGCCAAGGCCTGGGCCCGGTAATGGTTAAGCTGGCGCCGGCGCCAGTTGATATGCCAGCGGCTAAGCAAGTACAGGCCAAGCAGCAATAGCAGCGCAGCGCCGCCCCAGCCAGTGGGTAGGTATACAGCCAAGGTGGCCATTGGCTCGGGGGCACTCAGTTCGTGAAAGTGCTCCAGCCAATCGTTGCCAAACCCCGGCTGCCAAAACTCTGGCTTAGCAAACTCTTGTCTATTCAGGTCTGCCGCCGCCATTGCGCCCTGCTGCTCAGCCACGGCCGTCACCGATGGGGTATTGCATGGCCGCCAGCTGCTCCCAAACCGGGGCCAGGGTGTGCAGCGCCAGCACACCAATATTGGCCGATTGCTCGGCCAGCTGTTGCAGCAAATTTATTTTTTGCTGCAACAGCTCGGCGTAGTCTTGCCGCACTTGGGGTTTGGCGGTATCGAGGGCGCAGTGTTCAGCCCCATCGCTGATGGGCAGCTGGCCCAATTGTGGCAGGGCCTGCTCTAAGGGGTCGTAGATAAACAGACAGCGAAGCTGGTTGTGGCGGGCCAATTGATTAACACGCTGTTTAAACTGCTCAGCCGCTGCCGGGGCTTCCAGCAGCCCGGCCAGATCGCTCAGCAAATAGATCACCTGGCCACGCTGGCCAGTGCCCAGAGCCCAATCGAGGCTAGCCAATAAACTATCCGCCGGGCTCACCTGGCCCGGACACATGCGCTGGTGTAGCAGCAGCCATTGCTTAAATTGTTGTAAGCCCTGGCCGGCATTGCGGGCGGCGCGACTGGGGCGCTGGCGGGCACCATCAAACACACAACTGCCGAGGCGATCGCCCCGACCCCAGGCCTGCCAGGCCAACAGGGCCGCCAGCTTCAGCGCACAGTTGGCTTTTAAATCGCCACTGGAGCCAAACCACATACTGCTGCGCTGGTCGATAAGTAATTGCAGGCGCTGTTCTTTTTCTTCGTTAAACACGCGCACATGGGGACGACCGCTGCGCAGGCTGACCTTCCAGTCCATATGCCGAATATCGTCGCCCTGCTGATAGTTCTTTAACTCTTCAAAATCCAGCCCGCGGCCGCGCAAACGGCTGAGGCGGTTGCCGCTAAATAAATGGGGGCCAATAAAAGCCCGCTGCCAATCTATGCCGCGAGCGCGACTTTGCAGGGCCACCAGGTCTTGCAGTTGCAAACTGGTTTTGGGGGGTGCTTTTGCATTCAATGAAGCCCAGAGCTTTATCACGAGCGGCTCCCTTAGGGCAGCGCCACCTGGCGCAAAATTTCTTCAGCCACGGCAATCGCATCCACCGCTTCGGCCTGGGCCTGGTAGCTTAAATAGATACGGTGGGCGATCACATTGGGGAATACCGCTTGCACATCTTCGGGCAAGACCACATCGCGGCCGTCCAACCAGGCCATGGCGCGGGCGGCCTTATCCAGGGCGATGCTGGCGCGCGGGCTGGCGCCCAAGTTGAGCCAAGCGGGCAGTGGGCTGTCGGGGTAGCGCTCGGGTCGGCGGCTGGCCATCACCAGCGCCACCATATAGCGCTCTAGAGCTTCGGGGACGCGGATGTCGCCAACTTCGGCCCGCGCCTCCATTATTTGGGTTTGACTTAACAGTGGCTCATTAAGTGGTTCTTGTCGCTCTTCCTGGCGCACTAGGCGAATAATATCCAGCTCGGCCTCATCGTCCGGGTAATCGAGTTGGGTTTTTAATAAAAAGCGATCCATCTGCGCCTCGGGCAGCGGGTAAGTGCCCTCTTGCTCGATCGGATTTTGGGTGGCCAACACTAAAAACACCTCGGCCAGTGGGTAGCTCTGGCCGGCCACGGTCACTTGGCGCTCTTGCATGGCCTCTAATAGGGCCGATTGCACCTTGGCCGGGGCGCGGTTAATTTCGTCGGCCAAAATCAGGTTGTTAAAAATAGGGCCCGGCTGAAAGCTCAGGCTCGGCTGCTCGCCCTCGTGGTGAAACACTTCGGCGCCGGTGACATCGGCGGGCAGTAAGTCGGGGGTAAATTGAATACGCCCCATGGTTGCGCCCAGGCACTGGCCCAGCAGTTTTACCGCCCGAGTTTTGGCGGTGCCGGGGTAGCCTTCGAGCAGCACATGACCATTGCACAACAGCGCAATTAATAGATTGTCCAGCAGCGTTTCCTGGCCGAGCAGGCGCAGTTGTA
>JAOXRV010000851.1 GCA_025800435.1 Cellvibrionaceae bacterium
TGGTTAAAATCTGTTTGCGCACGGGGGCGCTGGCCCTGTTGCCACTGCTCAAAGTCGCACACATAGGCCTGGTCTAACAACTGCTGCAAACCGGCCACTACCCGGCTGGGTTCGCCAGGCGGCAGCGGCAGTGATAGCAGACGCACCTCGGCCGCGGCGGTGAGGGCTTCGTACACCATCGACACACTGTCTGGACTGACCCAACAGCACGCAGCCTTGGGCAAGTGCTCGGCCAACCAGGCCGGGGGCAAATCCTGGGGCTGCAATAGCGGCCAGCCAAGGGCGCTTAGCTCGGCACAAAATTCAGCGGGAGTACGGCGCGAGCTGAGAATTTGCCAGTCGCCACCGGCGGCCATAATGGCCTTGAGCTGGGCCAGTAGTGCCTCGCCGTCCCATTGATAATGTTTGGACGGCCCGCCGATTAAAATAAGTTGGCTGGTTTTTTCTTGGCCCTGATAGTGCACTCGGTTGATGGCTCCCTGGGTCACTATACAGCGCGGCCCCGGGGCGAGATTATCATGGGCGGGCACCAGCACATAATCAAACCAGCCCTTGGGCAGGCTCGGTTTCATCAGTACGATGGAAGTGGCGCCGTAAGTTTTGGCCAGGGCCAACAGACTAAGGTGACAGCGGTGGCCGGCGGCGATCACCAGGTCGACGTGATCGGGCAGCTCAGTGGGCCGCGCCGACAGTCCGAGCCCCAAGCCCAGGCACTGGGCCGTTGACAGCGGCGCGATCTGAGCGAGCTGCACTGTGCGTGCGGGGGATAATAGGCGCGCGATGGCTTCGGCCAGGCCCATGCTTTGATTGCTGTGACCGGGCTTGCCATCGCTAACGATCACGATGCTCAGGGGCCGAGGCTGGGCCAAACCCTGGGCTGACGCCCTTTGTTCATCTGCGGCCACACAATTCTCCGTCCACCCCAAAAGCGCTAAGATTAACAAATTCAGGGGTGGCTGACCACGCGCGGGGCATTCATCTGCCCCGCCAGCTGGGCGAGTAAGCGCCCAGGCGGCGGCCCAGGGCAGCGCTGAATAACTCGAAAATGCTGAGCGAGTTATTCAGCGCTAGCCAGGGTGTCTCGGGCGTGGCGGGTGGGCCGGGCTTTGCGCTGTAACTCTAGCTGCTGCTGGCGGGCTTTGGTCAACACACCGTAGGCCTGATCGCGGCCACTTAGGTATTGTTTCTCCCAGCCCTGTGAATCCTCTACCCCGTAGCGAGCCGCCTCTTGGCGGGTGAAATAAGGGTTCCACAAATGCGGGCGGCCAATAGCGACCAGATCCGCCCGGCGGGTGTGTAAAATGGTATTCACTTGGGCGCCATCGGTAATATTGCCCACCGCCATGGTGTTGATGCCGGTAAGGTTGCGCACCGCCTCGGAGAACTGTACCTGGAACATACGCCCGTAGGTGGGCTTCTGATCCGGCACCGTCTGCCCCGCTGAAACATCGATCAAATCGCAGCCAGCGGCATTAAAGGCCTCGGCGATTGCCACCGTATCGGCTTCGCTAATGCCGCCCTCAACCCAGTCACAGGCAGAGATGCGCACCGCCATGGGCTTGTGCTCGGGCCACACCGCACGCATGGATTCAAACACGCGCAGCGGGAAACGCAAGCGGTTTTCAATGCTGCCGCCGTATTCATCAGCGCGCTGATTGGTCAGTGGCGATAGGAAAGAGGCGAGCAGATAACCGTGCGCTGCGTGCAGCTCTAACATATCAAAACCGGCCCGCTCAGCGCGCTGGGTGGCCTCGGTAAATTCGCTGATCAGGCGATCCATACCGGCTTGGTCAAGCTCGGCCGGTATTTGCGAAACCCCGTCAAAATACGGCAGTGGCGAGGCCGATAGCAGCGGCCAGTTGGCATCGGGCTCGGCAATTGGGCGGTCCATTTTTTCCCAGCCCAACTGGGTCGAACCTTTGCGCCCAGCGTGGCCCAATTGCATACAGATTTTGGTATCGGTATTGGCGTGAACAAAATCCACAATGCGCTTCCACTGGGTCTCTTGCTCATCGTTCCAGATACCGGGGCAGCCCTGGGTAATGCGTGCATCGGCCGAGGGGCAGGTCATCTCGGTATACATCAAACCCATACCGCCGGTGGCGCGGCTGCTGTAGTGCATAAAGTGCCAATCGCTGAGGTTGCCGTTGTGGTCGGCCGAATACTGGGCCATGGGCGACATCACCACCCGGTTGCGCAGCTCCATTTCGCGCAATTTAAACTTGGTGAACATGGGGGTTGGGCGACTGTCGCGGTAGTCGTAGCCGCTCTCGTCAAAATAGCGCTGATACCATTCGGTATCGGCTCGTTCGACAAAATCCGGGTCGCGCAGGATTAAATTGTCGTAGGTAACCGACTTGGCCCGGCACATCACCACCATGGCGAACTGCATCGGGTCCATATCCCAGGAGCGGTCCATATGCTCAAACCAAGCCAGGGAGACATCGGCATTGTGCTGTACCACCTGGGCCGGCACCCGGCGCAGCTGGTCGTAGCGCTTAAAGCAGGCCTCGGCACCCTCGCTGTGTTTTTCCATCACCGCGTCGTGCAGGCCGATCGCACACTCCATCGCCAGCTTGGTGCCCGAGCCAATCGAGTAGTGGGCCGAGGCCTTGGCATCACCGAGGATGGTGATATTTTTATGGTACCAATTATTGCA
>JAOXRV010000017.1 GCA_025800435.1 Cellvibrionaceae bacterium
CCGGGTCGGTTTTGCCCATTACGATCATAATTTCGCAACTTTCGCGGCAGGCGCCCGAGGCGTAGAACTTGCGCCCGTTAATCACATACTCGTCGCCGTCGCGGACAATGGCGGTTTCGATATTGGTTGCATCTGAGGAGGCCACCTCGGGTTCGGTCATCACAAAAGCTGAGCGAATTTCACCGGCCAGCAGGGGCTCTAACCACTGCTTTTTCTGCTCGTCGTTGCCGTATTTGGCCAGTACTTCCATATTGCCGGTATCGGGGGCGGCGCAGTTAAATACCTCTGAGGCCCACATTACCTTGCCCATCTCTTCGGCCAGGGGGGCGTATTCTAAGTTGGTCAGGCCGCCTGAGTATTCGCCGTAGGCCAGCGGCAAAAAGAAATTCCACAGGCCTTCGGCCTTGGCCTTAGCCTTTAGCTCGTCCATCAGTGGCGGGGTTTTCCAGCGGTCTGCCTCAACCTGGGCGTGCATGGCCTCGTGGTTGGGATAAATATTTTCGTCCATAAACTTGCGCACGCGCAAGATGAGATCTTTAACCTTATCGCTGTATTCAAAATCCATGATCTGCTCCGTTATCCGGTTGGTTGTTAGCTGTAAGTAATGGCGTGTTGCCGCGCTTCTAAGTGCGGGGTGTTGTTAAAGCTGGCTAGGCGAATCGCGCGCTCGGAAAACACAAAGCGGCTCAGGCTGGAATTAATCACCTGCATATTAATGTTCATGACCATATCGTCGCCATAGCCCAGCACGTGTTTCATGGCCATGGCGATGGCGCCGCCGGAACTGACCACCAGCAAGCGCTGACCCTGATGGTTGTGGCGAATATGCTGCAGCGCTGCGCCCACGCGCTGTTCAAATTGGGCCCAGCTTTCGGGCACCTTGGCCGCGTCTAGCTCGCCTTCGCGCCAGGCTTGCATGGATTTTTTCAGCACTCGAAAAAACGGCCGTGCATCGCTGGTATCGGTCGGGGTCTGGTCTGGGTGTTGGCGTAAATAGGCTGCCACCACTGAGTGAAAGTCAAACTCGTTAAGGCCGCTGTGCTCACACAGCCCTTGCGCTGCTATTCCCAGGCCCTGGCAAATGCCCTGGGCGGTTTCCCGGTGGCGGCGCAGCTTGCCGGTCAGGATTGCATCGAAGTGCTGGTCGCTGCCAGCGAGGTACTCGCCGAGCCAGCGGGCTTGTTGCCAACCAAGCTCGGATAGCTTGTCATAATCATCTGCGCCAAAGGAGGCTTGGCCGTGGCGAATTAGTAGAAACTCGGACATGGGTCACTCTTATAAATTGTTAAAGCCAGCTTATGCAAGTGGTGGGTATCATTGAAGTTTATTATATAAATATTGCATTATTGATTTTAGTGATTATGATGATGTTCTTTTATAACACTAGGGGTATGCCCTGATGCGCTTAAGCCAGGTCGATTTAAACCTATTTGTGGTGTTTGATGCGATTTACAGCGAACAAAACCTTACCCGGGCCGCCGAGGTCTTGTGTATTACCCAGCCGGCGGTGAGCAACGCCCTAGGCCGGCTGCGCAAAACCTTTGATGACCAACTGTTTGTGCGCAGCCCCGAGGGCATGATGCCGACCCCGGTGGCCGAGAATATTGTCGGCCGGGTACGCGAGGCCTTGCAGCTGCTAACCATCAGCCTTCAAGAGGGAGATAAGTTTAACCCCCAGACCTCGGAGAAGGTCATCGCCTGCAGTATGAACGACTTGGGTGAAACCCTGATTTTGCCGCGTATTATGGCCCATTTGCAGCGCCAGGCGCCGAATATGACCCTGCGTAGCTATTATGTGCCGCGCGAGGAAATGGCCAAGGAGCTGGCCGCTGGCAACCTGGATTTTGCCATTGATGTGCCGCTGGTGGTGGACAACAACCTGTGCCACGCCCCCTTAAGCGGCGAAGACTATGTCTGCGCGGTGCGCAAAGATCACCCCACGGTGCGCAATGAACTGAGCCTGGAGCAATACCTGGCGCTGGAGCATATCCACGTATCCAGCCGTCGCAAAGGCCCGGGCATGGCCGATATGGCCCTTAGCCAGCTCGGCCACAAGCGCCAGATTAAGGTGCGGGTGCAGCACTATATGGTGGGTGCCAATATTATTGCCAGCACCGACCTGGCTTGGACATTGCCGCTGCGCCTGGCGCGCCAGCTGGAGCTAAAAATCCTGCCTCTGCCGTTTGAGGTCGCGGCCATCAACTGGCATTTGTTCTGGCACAAGAGTGCCGACGACGACCATGCCAACAAGTGGCTGCGCCATTTATTCCTAGAGGGGCTGCAAGAGGGCATGGCGCTGTTTGATGCGGTGGAGTAGGGCCTGCGTCTACACAAGTCTAAGTGATTTTATTGGGGCGCGGTTGTATAATTTATTCCAACGTTTTGGCGCCTAAGCGCACCCTCGCCCGGTTGGGCCAAATTGGCTTAACAACTGGCTTACTTAAGGTGAAACCCCATGATCTCAAAGTTAACCCCCCGCCCCGCCGACCCAATTCTAGGTTTAACCGTCAAGTTTCGCGCTGACGACAACCCCAATAAAATTGATCTTGGCGCCGGTATTTACAAGGACGAGGCCGGCAATACCCCGGTATTGGCCTGTGTAAAGGCCGCCGAGCAGCACCGGGTAGATACCGAGACCACCAAAAAATACTACAACTCCGCCGGCTCCCCTGCCTATAACGAGCTGATTACCCAGCTGAATTTTGGTGCCGACCACCGGGTGGTGCGCGAGCAACGGGTGCGCGCGGTTTCAACCCCCGGCGGCACCGGTGCCCTGCGCATTGCCGGCGAGTTTATCAATACCGCCAAGCCAGGGGCGACCATCTGGGTCAGCAACCCCACCTGGGCTAACCACCAGGGCGTATTTACCGCTGCGGGTTTAACCGTAAAAACTTACCCCTATTACGATTACGAGAATAAATGCCTCGACTTCGACGGCATGATGGCGGCCCTGAAAGAGGTATCCGCCGACGATGCGGTGCTGGTACACGCCTGTTGCCACAACCCCAGCGGTATGGATCTCGATAAAACCCAGTGGCAGCAGTTTGCCGAGCTGGCCAAAGATAAGGGCTTTTTGCCGGTAGTGGATATGGCCTACC
>JAOXRV010000025.1 GCA_025800435.1 Cellvibrionaceae bacterium
CAGATATGAGGATAAGCGCATGATAGCTCCTTGGGTATTGTCGTAATGTTATTTGCCTTAAACGAACTGACTCTTGGCCCTAGGAAAGCCGTATAACTGAGTCGGGAACCACAATACGGTTAAAAGGAGACGATGCAGTCACCGAGTTATCATATATCTCTCACAAAATAAAATTGGACTTGTGAGGCTTAGTGTCTGCTATTGTCAGAGTGGCTGCTAAAGAGTCAGTCTTTTATTTGATTTGTAATGCTCTTAATTCATGCCTTGTGGTGGTGTAAAACCGTTTACGATATCGGGTTTTTTGTATATAGTTTGTCGCTACTCATCTGCATGGAAGCACTGTGTTTATTTAAAAGGAGTAATCCATGAAACCCTCTCGTCTTTTTAATGTATTGCTAGCTTTTGGCGTTCTCGCTCTGAGCGCCTGTGCCACGGAAACCCATCGGGTTGTCGAGTCCCCTAAAGTTGCCAGTGTTAACAGTAGCTATAGTGGTAAGCAGCACCCTATTATTTTGGGCAAATTTAATAATCGCTCAGACTATTTGCGTGGAGCTTTTTACAGCGGTGAGGATAAGCTGGGCAATCAGACTAAAACCATCGCCAAATCCCAGTTGCAACAGACTGGTCGCTTTGCGGTCATGGATCGTGAAAATATGAAAGCCTTGGCCGAAGAGGCCAATTATGGTGGGCAACAGCAACAAATCAAAGGTGCGCGTTATATCATCAGCGGCGGAGTAACCGAATTTGGCCGCAAAACCACCGGCGACAGGCAACTGTTTGGTATTCTCGGCAGTGGTAAAAATCAAATTGCCTACGCTAAAGTAACGATTAATGTGGTCGACGTGACTACGACGCAAATCGTTCACTCCGTTGAGGGGGCCGGGGAATACCAATTAAGTAATCGTGAGGTGTTGGGGTTTGGTGGTACAGCCGCCTATGATTCAACCTTGAACGGCAAGGTGCTAAGTTTGGCCATTATCGAAGCGGTTAATGTGCTGGTTGCAGATGTTGACTCAGGTAAGTTGAGCTTCTAATGAAACGGATATTCTCAGGCAAGTTTATATACCTCGCCTTGTTCTTATCACTGTTGCAGGCTTGTGCGAGCGCGCCTCAGGTATTTTATTGGGGTAGCTACCAACAGGGCTTGTACAACAGCTATAAAAAGCCCGGCGAAGAAAATACTCAGCAGCAGCTCGAAGCTTTGAGCGAGAGTGTTGAGCGCTCAAAGGCAGCAGGGCTGCCTGTGGCCCCAGGTGTTTTTGCCCATATAGGTTTTTTGCAACTTCAACACGGCAATGCCGAAGCGGCCAGGGCAAATTTTTTGCGCGAAAAAAGCCTCTACCCTGAGGCCACGGTGTTTATGGATAGGCTGTTGCTGAACATGCAAAAAGCCCCCCATGAAGCAAGCGAGAAGAGTGATCCAGCTGACGGTGCCCCAGCTGGTCTTCAGGTAGAGCCATCAGCTAACCCACTGATAGAGTCCTCTGCTGACCCTCTAGCAGAGCCACGAGCACCAGCAGTGCCGGAGGTTGATGATGCTAGTTAATTACTTGAGGCGGTCCGCAGTACTGTTACTAATGGTCAATTTGTTTGCTTGTACGGCGGTTCAGCCCTATGACTACGCCGCTTTACAAGCTGCGAGCCCCCGCTCTATTTTAATTATGCCGCCCATGAACAATTCCACCGAAGTGTTGGCTGGGCCCCTGTATATGTCCACCCTAAGTGAGCCCCTTGGGGAGCGCGGATACTATGTATTCCCGGTGGCTGTAGTGGAACGCTACTTTCGAGAAAACGGCCTGCCTGGCCCGGCGGAAATGAATACGGTTACGTTGGAGAAACTGGGCGAACAATTTAATGCCGATGCGGTTTTGTATGCCATGATCCACGACTGGGGGCAAAAATACCGTTTGCTAAGCTCGGTGTCGGTGGTCAAAGTCGACTTGAAACTGGTGGATATAAAAACCGGCACCCTATTGTGGGAGACCAATGTTTTTCATGAGCGGGGCTCTGGCGATGGTGGCGGTGGCCCATTGGGTGCTGTGATTGGGGCTTTGGTCACTCAATTATTGGCCGAGGCCATGGACCCCATGTACGGTGTCTCTAGTGGGGCCAATACAATCTCGCTCTTGGGTCTATTATCCGGCCCTTACTACCCCACAGAGCAAAAACAATAAGCTTAATCGCCGCGATTGGCTATCACATCCAGGGCCGCTACCCGGTAGGCTTCGGCCAGGGTGGGGAAGTTAAAGATAGTGTCGATAAAGGTGTCGACACTCATTTCTGCTAATATTGCCATCATACCAATATGTACCAGCTCGGTGGCGCCTTCGCCGGCGATCATGGCGCCGACAATTTTATCGCCCTTGTCGTCGCAGATCAGCTTTAACATGCCCTTGGTATTGCCGGATATTTGTCCTCGGGCAATTTCGTCGAAGTTGGCGCGGCCGATGACGGCGCTGCCGTAGCGTTTAATGGCTTGGCTTTCGTTTAGGCCAACAGCGGATAGCTCTGGAATGGCGTAGATACCCGAGGGGATCATCTCCTGCATATCGGTCACTTTCAGGCCGAGTGCGTGGCTGGCGGCGCGGCGGCCCTGCTCCATGGAAGATGAGGCCAGTGACGGCGGGCCAATAATATCGCCGGCAGCGTAAATATTGGCAACGCTGGTGCGCAGGTTTTCATCCACTGCGATCAAGCCGCGCTCGTCTAAGCTGAGGCCTGCCTTGTCGATGTTTAAATGTTTGACATTGGCGACGCGACCGGCTGCGCACAAGACTTTTTGGCTTTTGATCTCGGTGCCATCGGTACAGGTGGTGGTCACCTCGGCGATACCGTTCCAGCTGATGCTTTCCACTTCGCGCTCGCCCAGCCAAGTGCCGCCCATATCTTCAAATATCTTAACAAAGGTATCGCACAGTTCGCTGTCTAAAAAACCCAGCGGTTTGGGGTATTTATCGATCATGGTGACCTTGACCCCGAGCGCTTGAAAAATCGAAGCGTATTCACTGGCGATGACGCCGCCACCCAAGACGGTTAGGCTTTTGGGCAAATACAGCAGCGAAAGAATCGAGTCACTGTCGAGCACGTTTTCGTGATCGATCGGCATATTGGGTGGGTTGCGCGGGTAGGAGCCGCAGGCCAATATAATGGTTTGGGCGCGGATGATTTTCGGTTCGGCCTGTACCAGGTCAATTTTTAAGGTTTCGTTATCAATAAAGCTGGCGCGGCCTTTAATGCGTTCGATGCCGTTGCGGTCGATCTGCCTGGCCATATACATATCGTGTGCGATCAAGACATCATTGAGACGGTTGATCA
>JAOXRV010000101.1 GCA_025800435.1 Cellvibrionaceae bacterium
GGCGGGCTTTAAGCAGGTGCAAGCCAGTGCTGATGAGGACGATCTGAAAGAAATTAACTGGCTGCTATCGCGCCATTGGCGCGCCGCCGCCGAAGCCCAGGGTGCCAAACCCAGGGACGATGGTTACTGGCTGCTATTGCCGCTAATGTTATTAATGCTGCTGTGGTTTCGCCGCGGTATGGTGCTGTTAATAAACCAATAGGCCTCCCGATTGGCCAGCTTGGAAACTCAATTGGTTCAAAACATGAGACAACCATGAATAAGGCCTATCAAACCCGACAACAGGCTGTGGTCAAACTGCAAAAACGCTGGCGCTACGGTCTGCTGAGTTTGCTGTGCGCGCTGAGCGCCTGGCAGACAGCGCTGTTGTTCTTGCCCAATAAAAACCCGGCCGATCTATGGTGGAGCCGCGCCCAGCAGGCCGAGCAAGCTTGGCTGGCCGGCAACTACCTGGCCGCTGCGGGCCTGTTTGAGCAGGCCGAGCGACAGGCGCTGGCCTATTATGCCGCTGAGGATTTTCAAAACGCCGCCGCGATATTCGCCGAGCAGCACACCGGCGCTGCGTATTTTGCCTGGGCCAATGCCCAGGCCCACAGTGAAAACTATGAAGGCGCGATTGCCGCCTACCAACTGGCCGCCGCCATGGCTTACGACGCCGACAAATTGAACCACAACCTAGCCCTGGTTAAGGTGCTGGCGAAAAAACCCAGCCAGCAGCGCAAACAAGGCGAGAGCAGCCATACGGATATTGGCGCCGACGAGGTGCGTTTTGATCTGGAGCAGCGCAACAGCCAACACCAAGTGGACGATGAGCTGGCGATTGGCGAGCTGGGCGAAAAAGGCGAGCAACAATTGTGGCTGCGCCAGCTCAATCGTAAGCCGGTGGATTTTTTGCAGCGCAAATTTTCCTACCAATTGCAAATGCAAACGCAAGCGCAAAATAATAAACCAGGGGAGGGCGGGCAATGATTCGAACTGCGCTGATTGCCATGCTATTGCTGCCCCAGTTACTACTACTTCCCCAGTTGCTACAGGCAAGGGCCTTTGTCAAAGCCAGCCTTGCACCGGTCGAGGCGGTGCAGGGGCAGCAGCGTATTTTGCAGCTGGAGATTTACACCGATACCTGGCTGCGGCGGGCGCCGCGCTACCCCCAGCTGCAAATACCTGGGGCTAAAGTAATTAGCCCCAAATCTTTCGGCGTTAATAGCAGCCGCACTATCGACGGCGTGCAATACACGGTGCAAACCCAGGAGTACCGTATCTTCCCCCATCGGGCCGGCGCCTTTCGGGTGGCGCCGATCGAGCTGGAGCTGGCCGTGGCCGGGGCCGACGGTGTGGCGATGGCGCCGGTTGCGGTTAAAACCCAGCCGCTGTTGTTTACCACCAATAAACTGCAGGGTCCCGGCAGCTTGGTGGCTAGCGAGGTAAACTTTGAGCAGCGCTTTAGTGGCCTAAAAGACGCGGCCGAAAGCTATCAGCCCGGTACCATTATTGAGCGTCATATCAGTTTGACTGCCGAGCAAACCCTGGGCCTACTATTGCCGCCATTTAAAACCCTAAGCCCGACCCCGCTTGAGGCCGAGCCGCAGCTGGAGCAGGGCAGTGAAGTTATTAAACTGGCCGCTGGGCGCCTGTACCGTCAGCTAATGGCAGTGGAAGACGACAGCAACCGCGGCGCGCAAACTGCCCGCCGCCAAGAGCTGTGGCGCTATCGCTGGCAGCAAGCTGGGCGCTACCAAATTGAGCCCTTGCAGCTGCACTATTACGACCCCCAGCAGCAGGCCTGGCAGCAGCTTGAGCTGCCCGGTAAAACCATTGTGATTGCGGGCAATAGTGTGGGTTTTTATTTTTGGTGGCTGCTGCCAGCGGGGCTGGTGTTGCTATTGTGTTTACTAATGTGGTGGCGCGGCGGCTCAATTTGGGCCCGGGGCCATGAATACTGGCGGCGCCTGTGGCACACTGGTGGGCAACAACTAAAACAATTGCGTCGCAAACATAAGTATCGCCTATGCTTAGCCCCGTTAAACCCGCCCGAGCCTTAGCCGCCGCGCTGCTGTGCCAACTGACGCTGATGGCGTTACAGGCACAGGCACAGCCCCAACAAACTGCGAGCCCATGGCGCGGCAGTGAATCCTGTAAGGATTGTCACCAGCAAGCGTATAAAGACTGGCAGGGCTCCCATCACGATTGGGCCATGCGGCCGGCCGATAGGGCCAGTGTGCTGGGCAATTTTGATAATGCCAGTTTTGAACACTTTGGCCAGCGCTCGCGCTTTTATAAGCAGGGCCAAGATTTTTATATCGAAACCGATAATGCCAAGGGCCAGCTGCAAAATTATAAGGTGGCCTATACTTTTGGCTTTTACCCCTTGCAGCAGTACCTCTTGGAAACCGAGCCGGGCCGTTTGCAAGCTTTGACCGTCGCCTGGGATTCGCGCCCTAAAACCGAGGGCGGCCAGCGTTGGTTTCACCTCTACCCCGATGAAAAAATTCCCGCCGGAGATCCATTGCATTGGACCGGCGCCTACTTTAATTGGAATAGCCGCTGCGCCGAGTGCCACTCTACCAATTTACAGCGCGGCTACAGCGCCAAACAAAACCGCTATAACACCAGCTGGTCGGAAATTAATGTGGCCTGTGAGGCCTGCCATGGCCCCGGCGCTAAACATATTCGCTGGGCCGAGACCGGAGCGAATAAAAACGCCGATAAGGCCATATTAAGTTTACAGGCCAGTGGCCAGTGGCAGTTAAACCCGGGTAGCCACACGGCCAAGCGTGACCTGGGCCCGCGCAAAGCGGCCGAGCCCAGCGACCAGCTGGCGGTGTGTGGCAGCTGCCACTCGTGTCGGCGCATGCTCGGCCCCCAAAGCCCCCACCGAACGGGCGATAGCTTTTTGGCCGCCCACAGTTTGCAAACCTTGCAGAGCCCGCTTTACCACCGCGACGGTCAGATACAAGATGAGGTGTACGTACTGGGTTCGTTTATGCAGAGCAAAATGTACGGCGAAGGCGTGGTTTGCAGCAACTGCCACCAGCCCCACAGTTTAAAGCTGCGCGGCGGCCAAGATGGGGTGTGCGCCCAGTGCCACAGCCCGGCCCAATACGCCCAGCCCAGTCATCACCACCACCGGGTGGGCAGCCCAGGCGCCGCCTGTGTTAACTGCCATATGCCCGAGACTACTTATATGGTGGTCGACCCCCGCCGCGATCACAGCATTCGTATCCCCCGGCCCGATTTAAGCGAGCAATTGGGCAGCCCCAATGCCTGTGTGCAATGCCATCAAGATAAAAGCAATCAATGGGCCGCCGGCCACTTTAGCCAGTGGTTACAGCAGGCCGATAAAACAGCGCCGCCAATGCCGGCCCTGGCCCTGAGCCAGCCGCGTCAGCAATTGGCGGCGTTAAATAAGGCCACGCCCCTGGTTGCGGCGACTTTGCTAGAGCGCCTGGCCGATACCGCGGATGACAGCAGTTTATTGGTGGCCCAAACTCGCCTGCACCACGACGAGCCGCTGCTGCGTTTGGCGGCGGTTGAGTTTATGCAAGTGTTGCCCCCGGCGCGGCGCCTGCAAGAATTGCAGGGTTTATTGCAAGAGCCGGTTAAGGCGGTGCGCTTGGCCATTGCGCGACAGTTGCTAGAGGCGGATGCGAGCCAGTTGGCACCGGCCAGGCAGGCCGCGCTTAAAAAAATAAACGATGAATATTGGCAGGCCTTGTTATTTCACCGAGATACCGCCGCTGGACAATTAAATATTGGTTTGTATCACTTGGCCAAGGGTCAGGGCTTACAGGCCGAGCGCGCCTATCGACAAGCGCTGCGTTTAGAACCGGGCCATGTCGGCGCTCAGCTCAACCTGGCCGATTTACTGCGCGCCCAGGGGCGCGAGGCCCAGGCTTTACAACAGCTGCGCCAAGCGGCGGCAGCCCAGCCGCGGGCGCCAGCGGTACAGCATGCACTGGGGCTGGCGCTGGTGCGTGGCAAACAATACGCAGCCGCCTTAAAGGCCCTGGCCGAAGCGGCTACACTGGCGCCGGATAATAGCCGCTATCAGTATGTGTATGCAGTGGCCCTGCACTCGCGCGGTGATGGCGACAGGGCCATTCAAGTATTAGAGCGGGCCTTGCAGCGCCAGCCAGATCAGCCCCAGTTGCGCCAGTTTTTGGCCCAGCTCTACCAGCGCAATGGCCAGGGCCACAAGGCGCGTAAACTTATGCAAGTGAGGTGAACAGTGTCGAGCGATAAAAATATTTTGCAGCGGCCCCAACTCGGTGCCGCCGATATGTGTATAGAACAAGAACAAACTCTATACGACGGTTTTTTTAAAATGCGGCGCCTGAGTCTGCGCCATCGCCTGTTTGATGGTGGCTGGAGTGATACCATTGGGCGAGAGTTATTTTGTCGCGGCGATGCGGTGGCGGGCATTTTATATGACCCCTGGCGAGACCTGATCGGCCTGATTGAGCAGTTTCGGGTTGGCGCCCACCGCTGGCAGCCTGGCCCCTGGTGCTTGGAAGTGGTGGCCGGCATGATCGACAAAGAGGGCGAGCCCCCTGAGGCGGTGATGGCGCGGGAGCTGCAAGAAGAGGCTGGCCTGGTGGCTGAGTCAATGGAGCCGGTGTGCCGCTATTTATCCAGCCCCGGTGGCACCGATGAGGCCATACATCTGTATGCCTTATACTGCCACCTAGACCAGGCCGGCGGGGTGCACGGCCTGGATACCGAACACGAGGATATTCGCCTTTTGGTTTTCCCGGCTGAGGAGGTGTTTGCTGCTATGCTTACAGGACGCATGAGTAATGCGGCGACACTGATCGGCTTGCAATGGTTGCAGCTTAATCGCAGCCGCATTCGACAACAATTTACTTAAACACTGGAGTTAACAGGGTTAATGAGGTCTCGATATATCAGCCAGGCGCGCCCGCTTCGGCAAAAAGACTATAAGGTCGATTTGCAAGGCCTGCAGTCTCTTTGCGGGCTCAATTACGCCAAGCTGGGCAAGCTGATGCCCGAGGCGGATTCGCGGGACTGTTGGGCTTATGGAATTAGCCCAGGGGCAAAACAGCGCATTGTGATTCGGGTGGTTGACAGAGCGCCTTACACCACCACGGTAATTATCGAACAGTCTGACGCGATTAACCCGGTACTTAAGCCGATGAGTCTGGATGTGCGTATATACCACGATGCGGCCATGGCCGAGGTAGTGCGCGGTAAGGATTACCGACAATTTAGTGGGCGCTACCCCTACCCCAATCGGGATATGCACCAGGCAGATGAAAAGGCCCAGCTCAACCAGTTTTTAAGCGACTGGCTGGGCTTGTGTCTTGAGCAGGGTCACACTTTAGATAAAATGAACTTCCCAAGTGTGGGTGAGCAGCTATAGAGTGCTAGCGTCCCACAGAAACTATGGGGCCTCATTAAGCGCAAATTCATACTAATGTATTGATTATAGTGGCCGAATATTTCCTAGTGAAAAGCTAGTCGCGCGCTTATTAAGAGGAGCAGAACAGGGTGTTCAGGAAAAGGGTTTGCCGTGATATTACCAACTAAAGCTGGTGATACTATCGAGGTATTACAAATTACCGACTGCCACTTGGGCGGGTTAAACGGTGAAACCCTGCTTGGGCTGGATGTCGACCAGAGCCTGAACGATGTACTCACCTATATTGCCGCCCACGAAACGCGCCCCGACCTGATTATTGCCACCGGCGATATCGCCGGCAATGCCGAAGCCGCCGCCTACCAGCGTTTTTACCAGCAAGTGCAAGAGCAGTTGCCCGGGGTGCCTTTGCAGTGCCTGCCCGGCAACCACGACCGAGCCGATGTAATGACGGCCAACCTGCCCGAGGGCAGCATGGATAAAACCCTGCAGTTAGGCGACTGGCTGCTGTTAATGCTCGATTCCACCATTCCCAATAAAGCCCACGGCCAGCTGTGCGAGCAAGAGCTGGAGTTCCTGGCTGGCCAATTGGCGGATAACCCCGATAAGCATATTGTTATCTGTCTGCATCACCAACCCCTGGCGGTGGGCAGCAGCTGGGTTGATGCCTACTTAGTGGGGGCGGCGGAGCGCTTTATTGCCATGGTTGAAGCGGCCCCCCATGTGCGTGCTGTGCTGTGGGGCCATGTACACCAGGCTTTTAGCGCCGAGCGGGGCCAAGCGAAGTTTTTGGCCGCGCCCTCTACCTGTATTCAGTTTAAGCCCGGCAGCAGAGAATTTGCGCTAGACCGGCAGATGCCGGGCTACCGCTGGCTACAGTTGGGGGCCGATGGCCGCTGCCAAAGCCGGGTGGGCCGAATCAGCCAGCGCGATTACCCCATAGACTATGACTCAAATGGCTATTAATATCCCCCTGTTTTAAGCGGCTCTCGGTAGGGTTACCGGGCTCAAGGATATTGGCATGCCATCACTGCTCTACATTCACGGCTTTCTCAGCTCGCCCAACTCCCACAAGGCCATACAGGTGCGGGATTATTTGGCCGCTGAGCGGCCGGATATCGATTACTATTGCCCGTTTCTAACCGTTTACCCCGATCAGGTGCAGGCCGAGCTGGATGCCCTGCTAGGCGAGTTAATGGCCAAGGGGCCTGTCTATTTAATGGGCAGTTCGATGGGTGGCTTTTGGAGCACCTACCTGGCAGAAAAATACAATTTGCCCGCACTGTTGATCAACCCGGCGGTCAAACCCTCGATGCTGATGCCCGAGTATGTGGGTAAGCCCCTGCAAAACTACCACACGGATGACCGCTATAGCTTGCAGGCCGAGCATATTGAACAGCTGCGCCGGCTGATGCCAGAGCGAATAGAGCGCCCCGATAACTACTGGGTGCTGCTGCAAACCGCCGATGAAACCCTGGACTATCGCCTGGCCGAGAGCTTGTATGGCGATTGCCGATTAACCCTAGAAGAAGGCGGCGACCACGCCTTTCAGGGCTTTGAGCGTTTTATCGAGCCCGCACTAGAATTTTTTGCCCGCTTTAGGCGGAATTAAGAGCTGAAGGATTTTGACCGAATGGCAAACTACAGTGCCGAAGATATTGAAGTATTAACCGGCTTAGACCCCGTTAAAAAGCGCCCCGGTATGTACACCGAAACCGCGCGTCCCAATCACCTGGCCCAAGAGATTATCGATAACTCGGTGGATGAGGCCCTGGCCGGCCACGCCAGTAATATCGAAGTGGTGTTGCACAAAGACCACTCCATGACCGTCACCGACGATGGCCGCGGCATGCCGGTGGATATTCACCCGGAGCAGGGCCGCCCCGGGGTAGAGGTGATTCTGTCTACCCTGCACGCCGGCGGTAAATTCAATAACGACAACTACCAGTTCTCAGGCGGTTTGCACGGGGTGGGGGTGAGCGTGGTCAACGCCCTGTCGCAACAGTTATTGGTCACTATTCGCCGCGGTGGCGAAGTGCACCAGATGGAGTTTCGTGACGGCGATAAGCACAGCGACCTGAAAGTGATCGACACTTGCGGCAAGCGCAATACCGGCACCGCGGTAAAATTTTTGCCCGACCCCCAGTATTTCGATTCAAATAAATTTTCCATATCGCGCATGCGCCACGTGTTGCGGGCCAAAGCTGTACTCTGCCCCGGTTTAAAAATGGTGTTTAAAAACGAGCAGACAGGCGAGACTGATGAGTGGTATTACGAAGACGGCCTTAAAGATTATTTAAAATCCGCAACCGCCGGCTGGGAAGTTTTACCGATCGAGCCCTTTGTGGGTTCATTTGCCGGCACCGCCGATGCGGTAGACTGGGCGGTACAGTGGCTGCCCGAGGGCGGCGAAGTCACCCAGGAAAGCTATGTTAACTTAATTCCCACCGCCCAGGGCGGCACCCATGTTAACGGTTTGCGCAGTGGCCTGTTGGAAGCGGTGCGTGAGTACTGCGAGTTTCGCAATCTATTACCGCGCGGGGTAAAACTGGCGCCGGATGATATCTGGGCCAACTGCTGTTTTGTGCTCAGCTCAAAAATGGCCGACCCGCAATTTTCCGGCCAAACCAAAGAGCGCCTATCCTCGCGCGAGGCGGCGGCGTTTGTTTCCGGGGTTGCCAAAGACGCCTTTGGCCTGTGGTTAAACCAGCACACCGAAGAGGGCGATAAGCTCGCTGAGTTTTGCATTAGCAACGCCCAAAAGCGGGTGCGTTCCAGTAAAAAAGTGGCCCGTAAAAAAGTTACCCAGGGCCCGGCTCTGCCGGGCAAACTGGCCGATTGTTCCAGCGCCGAGCCAGAGCGCGGCGAACTGTTCTTGGTGGAAGGTGACTCGGCCGGTGGCTCGGCCAAGCAGGCCCGCGACCGCGAATACCAAGCCATTATGCCCCTGCGCGGTAAAATTCTTAACACCTGGGAAGTCGACAGTGCTGAAATTTTGGCCTCACAAGAGGTGCACGATATCTCGGTAGCACTGGGTATCGACCCCGGCAGTGATGATTTAAGCAAGCTGCGTTACCACAAGGTTTGTATCCTCGCCGATGCGGATTCAGACGGCCTGCATATCGCCACTTTATTGTGTGCGCTGTTTGTGCGCCACTTCAGGCCCATGGTGGCCGCCGGCCATGTGTTTGTGGCGATGCCGCCGCTGTACCGAATTGATGTGGGCAAAGAAGTTTTTTACGCCCTGGATGAATCCGAAAAAAATGGCATTATAGAGCGAATTAAAGCAGAAAAGAAAAAAGGCGCAATCGGCGTGCAACGTTTTAAAGGCCTGGGCGAAATGAACCCACTGCAACTGCGCGAAACCACCATGGCCAGCGACACCCGCCGGCTGGTGCAGCTAACCATTGAGCCTGGCGATGACACTAACCAAATACTGGATATGCTGCTGGCGAAAAAGCGCGCGGCTGATCGCAAGTCCTGGTTGGAGCAGAAGGGGAACTTGGCTGAGGTATAGGGCCGATAATAATAACGACTAGTCATGCGCGCCAACTATACAGTTGGCGCTTCTAAACCAGCGCCCGAGATCGCTCGATAGGGCTTATTACCGAATTCCCACCGCGCTGTAATATATGGGTGTAGATCTGGGTAGTTTTAAGATCGCTATGGCCCAACAGTTCCTGTACCGTACGGATATCATAAGCCGACAGCAATAACTGGGTTGCGAAGGTATGGCTGCTAACTTTTTTAGGCACACTGATTAAAAAGGAAGGCGATGGCACACAGGGCTTGGTTCTGGCTGCTGCCGTGAGATAGATGAGTTTGGTGCCTAGTCGATGATTTTTAATGAAAAATGTTGGTTGAAAATATGTACAGAAAACAATAGATTGGGACGCTACCTGAAAGCGATGAAAAAGTATTCATCGCTTTCAATAAGCATGAATGCCCTAATTGGCTAATTGATAGGAGTGGGGTGAATTTTGGGCGGGTTTATACCTGTCTGTTGAATAAGCTGTTAAGCAGAAAAACATGGATACGTGCGTAGATTTTGAATCCGAACTATTCAAGCCATTTCTTTCTGAAGAAGCCCAAGTTAATCCGAATGTGTATGGTGCTGAGCTTGCATGGTGGTTCGCCAGGGAGTTGGCAAAGCTCGGAATTGAAACCACATATCCTAAGTATGAAGATTGGGGTTGGTTTATCGAGTATTTTGTAGATGACAACGAGTATTGGTTGTGTTGTGGAAATGTCGAAGATACCAAAAATAAATGGCGAATATACTTAGTTTGCAAGGCTAAGGGCATGTTTGGGCGTAACAAAGCTCCAGTTGATATGGCAAAGCCACTTCTTAAGGCTGTGGCTAAAGTTCTTGGTGATACGGAAAAAGTAACTAATATAGGCTGGTCTAAAAATGCTTAACAAAGCCAAGCAAAATCGCCAGCGCATAAGGCGCGCTGGCTGGACATCGCTACCGGTCGGCGTTTGTTGGCGGCGTTATGCCCTCTAGAACATGGTTCGAATAATTTACATAGCACTAATATCGATCTTACTGTTAGGGTGTGCAGCTACCTTTAATGGATTTGTCACGAATGAGTCAGGCCATGATATCTTTGTCGTGCCGCCATTTGAGGCAGAATTTAGCTGGGTCATTGAGTCTGGCACTGAAGAAAAGATAAATTGGTGTCAGGAATGCATTACAGTTAACACTCTTGGTGGCATCAAGGCGCGGCCTGACAGTCTACACTGCGTTTCGGCTGCCACTTAGCAAGGCGTTATGCGAGGGAAACATGTTTCATCGATGTGATCTTTGCGGGAAACTAAGCAAAGTAGATGTTAGCTTTCGGGTTTCCCCGATTGATGCAGTTGGATTTGTTCTCCTGCTGCTGGTTGCAATGGCTCCTGTTTGGTTGGTATCTTTTTTGTGCGCCGTAATTACAAGTACTCCGGAAGGCGATGCGAGCCCTTTGCAGGAGTTGATAACAATAGGGGCTGCTGTAATCTACTTTGTTGTTTTTGGATCTAAAATAGCTAAATTCATAAGTTTATTTGTAAATTACAAGTTTAGTATAAAATCATGGTGTAAACCCTGTAATAGGGTGTTTGCCGAAAAAGAGTTTCCCGCGCCAATGGAGAGGCTAAGTGTTTAACAAGCAGCTGTAGCATCGGCCGCAAAAAACGTGGCCTTAGGCGTTATCATTCCTGGGGGATTAAGGTGACAGAGCAAGAGGCCGAAAAGTTATCAATCGCTCTAATGCAAGTTGTTGGAGTATTAGACCAGACTGCGGCATTTGTTAAAGATAAAGACAGTAAAGAAAACTGGGGTATCTATCGGCAGGCAGTAGGTAGGGCTATGGGAGAGGTTTGCTTGGAGCTTGCAGAACCACTGTGGAATCGCTTTCCTCACCTAAAGCCAGAATATCTAGGTGGCCCTTACAAAGTTGACCCTAAAATTTATGAGCCAAAGTTCTATGACACGGCAGAGTAATGCTCATGGCAAAGCCATTAACTACGCGCCTATCGGGCCGGACGCGGCAAGCAGCGTCGGTTATGGCGGCGTTATGTGTATAGGGTAGATGTGTGAGAAAGATATTTATTAGTACAATACTTCTGTTTGTCTCGATTAATAGTTTCGCTCTTGAATTTACTGCAGAATGCAATGGTTTCGAAGGCGTCGAGTTCGAAAGTGCCACGAGGAAGTTTCAGGAATTTTCATTAAAGGACGAAACGACCTATGAGTTTAAGTATGATTCTGATATGGAAGGTTCTCTAAAACTCGTTGTTACTGGTGCAGGAATTATAGAGCCCAAAAAAAGCGAACGATGGCATGATCTGAAAATACTGGAGCAAACAAATAGGCGCGTAAGTGCTCTAGCCACCATTGGCACAGGCTTTATCATTTATACTTTATATCCACAATTAGACTTCCTTCATATTGCTTGGGTTGATCACCCAAATCGTAGGTACGGTGAGGGTAATAGCCGGTTGGTTCGAGTAAGCTGTAAATTCAAAGATAGTGGCAACACATAACAAGCCGCAGAAATCACTCCCGCTGGTCGGCGGGAAAACCAAAATGCTGCGTTTATTTGTCTGCTTTTGTGCGGGGTGTTAAAACTCAGGGAGAATATCGCTGATGTTCTTAGTTATAGCTGGGTTTATTATAATGTGCACTGCGAGTTATGTTGCTCTGGCGAATAGGTACCCTAAAGTGGCTGATAATTTGGTTCTTTATGGAATAGTTTGGTACTTTTCTAAGTCTTACTACTTGGGCTGGCTTATTTTGGGGGGCTTTGCTGAATTGAAAATGAGCGTATGGCTGCGTTGTTTATTTGAGGCATCACGGCTTTATTCGATATTTACTTTCGCCTACGTTGTTTGGTTTTTATATGGAAAGCTGTAATAGAGGTTTTGAAAAGGCTGGGTATTTACCCGGCTAAAAAGCAGTGGGGTGGGGCAGGCTGCAATGCGTTTCGCTTGCCCATGCCAGCGGCGTTAGGTGTCACCTAGAGGTTTATATTGTTCGCAGCTCCAGCTTTGCTTTCCCCGCATGTCTTTGCAGATTCCTTCGTGGCTAGGTGCTCAGATTTGAACCTTTTTCTACAGGCTCGCTACATGCCAGCCAAGGATATACTTCAGTGTTTGAGGCGTTGGCCACCCCATGACCATCAAGCAAACCATCCACTCTTTACTGGCTGTTATTGTGTGCAGTGCTCTCTATACTTCAATTAAAAACACTAATAAGTGGGCATCTGATTTTAATGGCCTAGTTGTACTTGTCTCTATCTCAGATAAGGAGCGGTCATATAATCCCTTTTCACAGGACTTCTTCTGGGTGTCACAAGACATGGCAGTTTCTATCATTAAAAAAATGGAATATCCATACCGTCGATGTGCTCCAATTTCGATAAGGCTAGGAGGCTGTGACCAGCCAAGAATCGAATATGTGGGCCGCTTTGTAGGTATTGTCAGCATCGAAACTGAACAAAAAATATTTGAAGTAATACGGTTTTTGATAGAGCGTGAAGAGCCTATCGATGCCTATAGTACAGAGGGCTATACCGCACTGCAGTCAGCTATACTAGGCAATAGTCCTAGGTTAGTTTCTCTACTGCTTGAGTCTGGCGCAAATCCTTACCTCCCTATTAAAAATAAAGGTAAGATGCAAGGCAAAAGCTCTGTAGATTTTGTTGAGCTGCTATCAAGTAAAGACGTAGAAAGGTTTTCAGATCTAAAAGCAACGTTCTACGAACAAGCGCTTAACAACTCAAAGCAGCAAGGGCCTGCGACCAGGCCGCGCTAGCGTGTGTGATCTGACGGTAGAGGATCTAGTTTGGTGTCAATTCTAGAGAATGGATATGAAATTGTTGATGGGCTTCTGTCTCAAGGCGAGATTAAGTGCATAAAAGGTGAGCTTGAGGCTGTTGGGTTTCCGGCTAAAGTAGGCGGCATCCGCAATGCAGAGAAAAAATTCTCTACCATACGCGAGTTGGCGGCGTCGAAGAAGCTAGTGGCTCTGGCCAATAATTATCTGCCAGGAGAAGCCAGCTTGGTGCGAGCTATACTCTTTAACAAAACCGAAGAGAATAACTGGTTGGTTACATGGCACCAAGATAAAACTGTTGCTGTCTCAGATAAATTTGAAAAAGAAAGTTGGGGGCCGTGGAGCACTAAAAATGGGGTTCCCCATGTCCAGCCTCCAATTGAAGTGCTCAATCAAATGGTAACCGTTAGGATTCATTTAGATGATGCGGGCTTAGAGAATGGCTGCCTGAAGATGTTACCTAAAAGCCACAGTCTAGGGGTTTTAGATCACACTGTTATCCAAGAATATGTTAAAAACCATGATTCGGTCACTTGCGAAGCTTCGGCTGGTTCTGCTTTAGTTATGCGCCCACTTATATTGCATTCGTCTAGCAAGTCATCAAACCCCTCCCAGCGCAGGGTTTTACATCTTGAATACAGTAGCTTTAAGTTACCTGCAGGTGTCACCTGGGCCTTCGATATTTAGAGCGAGGATCGTGTAAATGACCTTGCTAACATAGCGGCGGGGCTTGCCAACCCGATGCAATGGGCACTGATTGCTTGTCATTGTCGGACATTGGCAAGCCCTGCGGCCGCTAGCAATACCCTGTCTTCACACTAAAACGCCGATATTACCGAGGGTAGCTCTGAACAGCTCGGTGACGCTCATGCCTTGAGGCAAATGCGTTAGCTAGGCGCTAGCTCGAAGCCATGCTGGGCGCACGTCGAGAGTGAGCAACGTCGCTAGCGCTTTGCCTCAAGGCCCCGAAGGGCGGGCCTTAAAGCGCACATCTGCTGCCTTGCGCCGCTGCTAAGGGCGCTCGGCATTGACTGCGCAGCGCGCCCTGCAGCTGTACGCTTTATTCTCCTGCTTAGCATCGCCGAGTTATTCAGAAGTAACTTAGCAATTTACGATCCGGTATGGTTTGTGCTCTGTTTAGATCAATATCAATTTTGAGCGGAGCAGGCAC
>JAOXRV010000061.1 GCA_025800435.1 Cellvibrionaceae bacterium
TGTAATCGAAGCCACAGCGGCCGACTTAAAGCTAGAAGATTACCAACTGGTAGAAATCACCCGCCAGCTGAGCCCGGCGGAGAAGTTTATGCAAGAGCTGGCGAAAAACATCAACGCCAGCGCCGGCAACCACAATCTGGGCGCCCAACTTATGCAGCGCATCGGCGCCTGGCTGGCACCGGCCGAGCAGGTGTTTAATGAGCTAAATAATATGAACGACCCCAAGGGGGTTTATGCGCGCTGTTTTGATTGTCGGGCGTTTTAGGGCGCCGATGGATAAACCCTGCGGGGCGGGGAAATTAATTACGGCCCTCGCCCATTTACACCATTGCCGCTAACTCCCACTGTTACGCCTGTAGGGCCGAAAATGTATTGAAGAAGATTTATTATGAGTGATGAATCAGACAGCACAGTCAGATGCACTCGAAAAAAACGCACTACTGTCCGGGGAAAACTCAGCTGGTCTCGCTAGAGACCAGAGAGGTGTTGGCTTTGACAGGTAAAGCGCTAGTACTGGACTCAAAATAGTGTACGTCCATCGTTGTTCTCACTAAATCGAGCTACTAATAAATTCCTTGTGTGTTGCTTGGATCAAAAAGTGGCTTCGACCCCGAGCCTTGTGGTGGGTAAGGGGTTCTGGGGGACGCATAAACCCATGGGTTCGCACCATCCAGGTGCTCAGCCTTCGGCCAAGCCCAAATTCGCTCCAGGCGAATTGGTCCTGGGGCTCTCGTCCGCCATGGATTCACGCCGTCCAGGCGCTCAGCCTGCGGCCAAGTCTAAATTCGCTCCAGGCGAATTGATCCTGGCTCCCAAGCCCCCAGAGCCCCTTACCCACCACAAGACTCTGCAGCTATGTGAACTCTAAAATAGTGCTGGCAGATAGTGCCTCGGTCAGATCCCAGCAGCTAGAGGTTCTGCGAGATGTAAGCTTGAGGGGTAGGGGGTGCTTTCGCAGTGACTAGGCTTCTGGATGAAACGGGGG
>JAOXRV010000062.1 GCA_025800435.1 Cellvibrionaceae bacterium
GGCAAGCTGGTTCACAGCGCTAAACAAAGCTCGGTATCCACCGGCGCCTACAGCATTGGTCTGGGTGATGAGTCGGTGATTATTATTTACGAAGGCACCGATTTTTACCACAGTAAACGCAGCTTGTATGACAATGGCCAAACCACCGCCATTAACATTCCCGATGATGCGGATATTGAAGGCCTGTTTAAAGGCCGTCTCTATGTACAGTTAAAAACCGATTGGCAGAACTTTCCCCAGGGCGCCTTAATCGCTGCGGATATCAATGGGCTCAAAGCGGGCCAGGCCAAGTTTGAATTATTTCAGGCGCCGGGGCAGGGCCGTTTTATTAAGGGCGTGGCCTTTAGTCAAAACAGTGTGTTAATCAGCTGGCTGGATAATGTGCGCAGCAGTATCGTGCGCTACAGTCAAACTGCCGACGGCCAATGGGCCGAGCATAAATTGGCACTGGACGATAAAGCTGTACTTAGCATCAGCGAAGTCGACCTGCGTTACCCCGAGTTTCAAGTTAGCTATTCCAGCTTTGTCGAGCCCGCCAGCTTGTATAAATTTAGCGACCAGAAAGCCGCTAAGCTAAAACTCAAAGCCATGCCGGCGCTGTTTGCCGCTGAGCGTTTTAAGGTTGAGCAGCACTGGGTCAACTCCAAAGACGGCACCCGGGTACCCTATTATGTGGTGATGGATAAAGATACGGTACTCAATGGCAACAACCCCACCTTGCTGTATGGCTACGGCGGTTTCGAAATCTCCCTGCTGCCGCGCTACTCGGCGGTGCTGGGTAAAAACTGGTTAGAGCGCGGTGGCGTTTATGTGCTGTCGAATATTCGCGGTGGCGGTGAGTTTGGCCCCGCCTGGCACCAGAGCGCACTCAAGCAAAACCGCCACAAAGCCTACCAAGATTTTGAAGCCATTGCCGAAGATCTAATCGCCAAAAAAATCACTAGTCCCCGCCACCTGGGTATTCAAGGCGGCAGCAATGGCGGCCTGCTGATGGGCAATGCCTTTACCCGCCGCCCCGACCTCTACAATGCGGTGGTCTGCCAAGTGCCGCTATTGGATATGAAGCGCTATAACAAACTACTGGCCGGCGCCAGCTGGATGGCCGAATATGGCAACCCGGATATTGCCCAGGAGTGGGAATTTATTAAAACCTTTTCGCCTTACCATATGGTAAGTAAAGATAAAAAATACCCCAAGGTGTTCTTCACCACCAGCACCCGCGACGATCGTGTACACCCTGGCCATGCGCGCAAAATGGTGGCCCTAATGCAGAGCCAGGGTCACGATGTACTCTACTATGAAAATATCGAAGGCGGCCACGCCGGCGCCGCCGACAACCGCCAGCGGGCCGAGCTATTGGCGATGGTGTATGCCTATTTGTGGGAGCGTTTGCAGTAAACCATGCTTAGCGGAATAGTTCGCTGTGACTACCAATTCGAGCCAGTTTAAGACTGGCTTGATCAGGTGGCCATAAAACCCATTCGCTAGCGGCCAGTTGTGTGTGCGGGTTAAACACAATTTATTGTCAGTTTAGACAATAAACCTGAAGCTGGCTCCTAATATGGATTGAGCTAGTAGTCTTAAAAGAGTAGTATTCGCGGCCATAGTTGACTAGTCATAGGATTTACAGGCCATGAAAAACGGACTTTTAGCCCTAACTTCAGCCCTTTGCATTGCCACCACACTGCCCACCAGCGCCGCCCTAATTGACCTGGGCAATGGCCTGGTTGACGACACCAGCCAAAATATCACCTGGCTGCAAGATGCCAATTTGGTCAAAACCAGTTGCGACGCCAATAACGCCCTGTGGCAGGCATTTGATCCGCTGGCCCTAGACCCGGCCCAACGCTCGGGTAATACCAAACAAGAGATTTGTGTTGGGGTGGGCGGTCGTGAAGGCGGTCGCCTAAACTGGTTTGAGGCCGAGGCCTGGATTGCAGTGCTTAATGCCCAAAACTACCTGGGCTATAACGATTGGCGCCAGCCCATTACCAACCAGCCGGATACGACTTGTTCAGATACCGATAGTAATGGCCAAGGTTACAACTACCGCTGCACAGGCTCAGAACTGGGGTATATATTTAACAGTGCTGCCCCCGATGGGCTGGGTAACCCTAATGATCTGGATAATAACTGTTATCCAGGAAGCGGTGGTCCTTATTGCCTGCAAAACAACGGCCCGTTCACCAATATGCAAAGCTTTGCGTACTGGTCAGGTACGGAGTATGCTCCCGACCCTAGCTACGCCGCTTGGCTCTTCAGTACCAATTACGGCATCCAGGGCGGCTACTATAAGGACAACTACGATTCGTATGTATGGGCCGTTCGCTCGGGACAATCGGCAGCCGCCCCAACCCAGCCGGTGCCGGCGCTGGGCGGTTTAGGCCTCGGTTTATTGGGCTTGGTACTGGCGGCTGTGGCGGGGCGGCGCATTCGCTTATTTGGGTGATTTTGGTGTTTAAGGGGGCATCAGGGGTTTTCCCCCGATGCCTAGGGCCTGAAGTTTAAATAAAGCTTGGCTATCATTGAGTTTTCCAAGTTCAAGGTCACTAAACAATTCTTCTGCGTCAGCGACCGATTTTCCATTTCCCGATTCAAGCTCCTCAATGGCAGCAAGGCCTGCGCGATTTGCTTAGCTTAAAACTCAGTATCAAAGCTCAGTGAAATGGTGCGGCCGCGGCCGGAGAAGTAGCGGTCGTCCCGGTTTTGGTACTGGGAGTAAAGTGTCTCGTACTCTAGATCG
>JAOXRV010000073.1 GCA_025800435.1 Cellvibrionaceae bacterium
CCTTTATATTCCCGGCCCCAGCGCCCAGCGTCTCAGTCAACGCCAGCTCAAACCCCAGCGCCAGCGCAGCCAGGCCCAGTACTATCGGGTTAAATCCGGCGATACCTTGTGGAGCATCAGTCGTCGCTTTGGGGTCGACCACTTGCAGCTGGCCCAGTGGAATAAACTCGACCCCAGGGCTACCCTAAAACTGGGCAAGCGCCTGCGCCTCTACGAGCGGCGTGTAAAAGTGGCCCAGGCTGACAGCGGCGGCCTGACTAAGATTCATTACCGGGTGCGCAAAGGCGACTCCATCGCGGCCATCGCCCGCCGCTTTGGCACCAGTATTAGCGCCATTGTTCGAGCCAATGGGCTCAACCCAAAACAGTATTTACAGCCCGGCCAGGCCCTTACCCTGCTGGTGCATCCCCAGCGAGGTTAAAACCGGCAAGCTAGGGTGCCTCTAAATATTTTTTAGCCGCTGCCTCATAATCGGATGAGCGCTCGGCGATATCGTCAAAATTGTAGAAGCGATTGTATTTTGCCCACAGGGCTTGGCGCAGCTGTTCGGCCAGAGCGGGCTTAGCTTGATAGAGCCGGTCAAAATCAATTTTCATCATTTGCAGGCAAATACAGTCTTTCGCATAGTGTAAACCGCGCAGACTCGAAAGACGGGAAATCGGCACAATAACATCGCTGTTTAAGACGTTTTGAGACTCGATCATACGCCGCGACACAGCGATAAAGCGATGGCTATCGCTATCGTAACTGGCCAACAGGGGTAAATCGCCAGATTTTTCGGGGTCGTAGTACAAAAATACATCAGTGGGCGAGAGATAACTCTCATCGATGATGTAGGAATTGCAGTTGAGTGGCCGAATCCGGGGTAAATGGGCAGTCTCTAGCCCCGGTGACAACTTAAAGTCGAGCAATAAACGGCCACTGTTGCCCATGTGCAGGCCATAGGCCTTCTCGATTGCTAAGCACAAAAGACTAAAATGTTGATCAGCCAGAGGTATGGTGGCCAGATCCGGGGATTCGAAGGGCAAATGATCCATGATTCTCGATATTTAAACCTATAAAAAAGACTCAAAACAGTATAACTTATGCCGGATGCATGCCACACTTTTGTGGCGACATAACAAGTATAGGTAATTCTTTGTTGTGGTTTTTCCGACAACTGGTTCTAAGCGATATATTTTTTAAGGCTAAGCGTCTAAATTCTAACGTTCTTGTGACACGCTTCACAAAGTTAATGTAGAATGCACAGCAATTAGAAATCAGAACTAATGGGACATAAAGGATAAAGGAGCATGAACGTTAAGCATCTTATCGGGGTGATCGGTCTAGGGGTTGCTACGCTGAGTCCTCAATTGCAGGCGCAGCCGCTGCAACAAGCAATTCGCACTGCTATCAGCACTCACCCAGAAGTAAGTGCCGCCGCCAACGAGGTAAAGGCCCGTGAACAGGAAATCCGAGGCGCTCGCGCCGGCTATCTGCCCAGCGTCGACCTCGCCGCCGGCTACGGCTGGGAAGAGACCAAGTCGCCAACCACTGGCCAACGCGATATTGAGCT
>JAOXRV010000087.1 GCA_025800435.1 Cellvibrionaceae bacterium
TGGGCCAGTATTTCCCAGTATCCCCGGGTGGCACTGTACCTGCCCAACGTGGAGGAAACCGAGCTGCTCGGCCAAGTGGGCGAAGCTTTTTATCAGCTGGAGCACGATGTGCGCGACGTGTTTGAGACCTCTCACCTCTATACTGCCATGGAGGTGGTGCGGCGCACCGATTGTATCTTGATGGGGCCGCCGTTTTTGGCGGATTTCTCCCAGTTTGGCGGCGGCCTGATGAGCCTGCCTTTGCCCACCGCCCAAGAGGTCACTATTAACTATGTGCTGGTCTCTCACAAGCGCACTGAAAATTCGCCTCTGCATCGCTGGCTGAGTGAAAAAATCGTGGGGCTGTCTTCGCTATTTGATATTGAACTGGTTGAAGACGACAACCCCTATAGCGCCTTCAGCCGTGCCCGCGAGCCGGGGAGGCTGCCGCCGTGATTGCCAGCGTAATTAACACGTTGGCTAAGCTGCCGGGGTTTAATGCCGCTGGGCTAAACACTTTGCACTGCGCGGATACTGCCCAGGGCCATTTGCAGGTCTGTGACGATGGACGCTATCGAGCACTGGTGGTGGATGGCTGTGTGCAGAGTGTGCTCGACCGCCAGTACCCACAACGCCCCTGTTTGCCCCATACCCAGTTGGCCCAGTTGGCCCTGCTGGGCCAGCCCCAGAGCTTGTTAATGGCGGGTTTGGGCGGCGGCGATTTGCTGCGCGTGCTGGCCGAACCCTTGGCCGGGGCAGAGTTTTACTGTGTCGAGAGTTGCCCGGCAGTTATCGACAGCCAGCGTATTTATTTTGCCGGCAGCTCGCCACCACAACTGACCCTGCTGCAACAAGATATCAACGATTTTATCTTACGCTGTCAACGCCGCTTTGATTTAATAGTGCTGGACGTATTTTGCGGCGCCAGCCAGCCCCAGTGGATGCTGGCTGAAAGTTTTTATCAGCGCCTGCGGGCGCTGCTTAATACCCCCGGCCAGCTACTGATTAACTTGGCGGTGCGCGAGCAGTCTTTATTGTTAGAATTTGCACTAATGCTGCGCCAGCTGTTTGATCGGCGAGTGTTGTTTGTACCACTGCCCGAGTGTGATAACTTTTTAATATTGGCGTATCAAGGGCGCCCGCCGCTGAACAGTAATGGGGAATTGCAACAGGCACTGCAAAGGCTGCAGCTGCCTCTGCAAATTGAACAGCTACAAGCTGTCAATATTTGCGCCGACGATGGCGAGCTCGCCCTTTGGGCCGAATAACAATAATGAGCGACTATGTTTGAGACTATTAAAACCGAAGCGGTACCCTAGGGCACCTGCTGCCCAATGAGCGCCCCGAGGAATGCGCGCTCCCTATCCGTGAATTTCTGCAAAACTAAAGGCCTACACAGTGACCGAGGCTCTACCCGACATTCAAGTGCGCCGTTCCAAGCGGCGCAGCTTGGCCATCAACGTCAAAGCCGGCGAGGTGGAAGTGCGCGCGCCCCTGGGTTTGGTGCGTGAAGAGATAGAAGCCTTTATCTGGCAAAAGCGCAATTGGATTGTGCGCAAGGTGTTAGAGCAACGCCAAGTGTTGGCTGAAATACCCCAGCGGCGCTATCAGCAGGGCGAGCAACTGCCATTTCTCGATGCTCATTTAACATTGGAGTTTATTGCCGGTCGCAGTAAGGCCAGGCGTGTCGGTGCGCGATTATTACTGGGCGCCGATTGCAAAGATAAATCCGCCGCCGTGCAGGCTTGGTACCGCCAGGCCGCGCTAGATTATCTATCCGCTGAAGCGCAAAAACTGGCAGCCGAAACCGGCGTGCACTACCGCGATATTAAAGTGCGCAAAATGAAAAGCCGCTGGGGCCACTGCACCAGCATGGGCGTGTTGCAATTTAACTGGCTGATTATGCTCGCCCCCAAGGCGGTGGTGAATTACCTATTGGTACACGAACTGTGCCACTTGATCTATTTCGATCACGGCCCGCTATTCTGGGCCAAAGTCGAATCCATCTGCCCGGATTATAAAGCGCAGTGCCAGTGGTTAAATCAGCACGGGCATACATTGGTGCTATAAGTCAGAGCCTTGTTCGCGTAGTATTTTACGGCTTTATCAGAGGTGCCTGCTGGCAACTTGATTTATTGTGCTCTAGCCCGACATCCATTCTCTTACAGCTGCGGTGAAGTATTCAGAATCAATATCCCACTCGTCAAGAATTGTTTTACTGCTCACTCTTTTGATTTCCCTTCAAGCTCAGTTATAAATTGACAGGTATCAAATTGAAGCGCAGAAGCAACATCTAAGAACTCAATTAAATCAAGCCTTCTTTCCCCACTTTATTTCCCTCCGTATCTCAAGTAGGTTTGGGGGGAGGCCTGCAAAAAAATCTGCGAATATGCCCCAGTGTACATCTTTATTGACTGCGCCAAAGTTAGAGCGATGACTTTTTATTTTGCTGGTTCTGTAAAGTAGAGGCTTAAAGAAATCTAACAGTATCGTCGGTTTAGCTGGGCCAATGTTGGCGCCCTAGGATTTTGTTGCTGAGTCGGCGCGCTGTTGTGAAGGGTAGTTTTAATGCGGCGCCCGCCCGCCTATGTCATTCCCGTGAAAACGGCCTGCTGGCCGGGGAAAATTGTAGTGGACTCAAAATAGTGTACGTCCATCATTATTCTCACTAAATCGAGCTACCAATAAATTCCTTGTGTGTTGAATGGATCAAAAAGTGGCTTCGATCCCCACCACAAGGCTCTGCATCTAGGTGAGATCTAAGATTGTACTGGTAGATGGTGTTATGACTAGAACCCTTAGCACAAGAGCACCAGCTCGCCGTTTGCAGACTGGAGTGAGATTTATAGGGGGCTTGGCCTGTAGTTCGTAGGCTTCCGGATGAAACGGGGGCAGCTGCATGGATGCAGCGTTTTCGAACGGAAGGGTAAGCCCCCTATAAAGC
>JAOXRV010000106.1 GCA_025800435.1 Cellvibrionaceae bacterium
GCGGGCGTGCCCGAGGTAAAGCCCTTTTCGGCCGCTACCCAGGCCCAGCTGGATGCCATTGTCAGCGAGTTTAACGAAGACCACGCCCAGCGCATTAAGGATATCGAAAAGACCACCAACCACGATGTAAAAGCGGTTGAGTACTTTATTAAAGAGCAGTTTGAGGGCAACCAAGAACTGCAAGCGGTTAAAGAGTTTGTGCACTTTGCCTGTACCTCCGAGGATATTAACAACCTCTCCCATGCGCTGATGCTAAAACAGGGCCGGCTGGTACTGCTGGCGCAGATGCAGGAGATTTATAACGGTATCGCCCAGATGGGCCGGGACTTTGCCGATGTGCCGATGCTGTCGCGCACCCACGGCCAAACCGCCTCGCCCTCCACCGTAGGCAAAGAGATGGCCAATGTGGCCGCGCGCCTGGGCCGCCAAATTAAACAAGTTGAAGCGGTTGAGCTGCTGGGTAAAATTAACGGCGCCGTGGGCAACTACAACGCCCACCTCAGCGCCTACCCCCAGCTCGACTGGCAGGCCAATGCCGAGGCCTTTGTGCAGAGCCTGGGCCTGAGCTGGAACCCCTACACCACCCAGATCGAGCCCCACGATTATATCGCCGAGCTGTTCGATGCCGTCGCCCGCTATAACACCATTTTGCTCGATTTTGACCGGGATATCTGGGGCTATATCGCCTGGGGTTACTTTAAGCAAAAAACCGTGGCCGGTGAAATCGGCTCTTCCACCATGCCGCACAAGGTTAACCCCATCGACTTTGAAAACTCCGAGGGCAACCTGGGCCTGGCCAATGCGATATTCCAACACTTGGCGGCCAAGCTGCCGGTATCGCGCTGGCAGCGCGACCTCACCGATTCCACCGTGCTGCGCAATATGGGGGTGGGTTTTGCCTACAGCGCCATCGCCTACGCCTCTACCCTCAAAGGCATGGGCAAGTTGGAGCTAAACCGCGAGCGCCTGGCCGAAGACCTGGACAACAGCTGGGAAGTACTGGCCGAGCCCATTCAAACCATTATGCGCCGCTACAATGTGGAAGGCGCCTATGAAAAACTGAAAGACCTAACCCGCGGCCAGGCCATCAACAAAGACACCATTCAAGCCTTTGTCGAAACCCTGGATATTCCCGAAGCGGCCAAGGCCGATATGCGCGCCCTGACCCCCGCCAACTATATTGGCAACGCCATTGAACAGGCCCGGAATATCTAATGAGTCGCGTACTGCAGCAGTTGGGTGAGATTTCGGTCGAGGAATTTTTACGCGACTACTGGCAGCAAAAACCCCTGCTGATTCGCCAGGCATTGCCTGGCTTTACCTCCCCCCTCAGCCCCGACGAACTGGCGGGGTTGTCGCTCGAAGACGAAATCGAATCGCGCATTGTGTTAGAAAACCACCGCGGCAGCCCCTGGCAGTTGCGCTGTGGGCCCTTTGCCGAAGATGCCTACCAAGATTTACCCGAGCGTAACTGGACACTGCTGCTACAAGCATTGGATCACTATATCCCCGAGCTTACCGAACTGTTGCAGCGTTTTCGCTTTTTACCCAGCTGGCGGCTGGACGATATTATGGCCAGCTACGCGGTCGACGGCGGCAGCGTCGGCCCCCACTACGATCACTACGATGTATTTTTGCTGCAGGGTCTGGGCAAGCGCCACTGGCAAATTGGCCAGTACTGCGACCAGCACAGTGAACTGCTGCCTGGCACACCACTGAATATTTTGCGCGAGTTTGAGCCGAGCGCCAGCTGGGTATTGGAACCCGGCGATATGCTTTACCTGCCCCCCAAACTGGCCCACTGGGGCATCGCCCAGGGCGAGTGCATCACCTACTCGGTGGGTTTTCGCGCCGCCAGCGAAGCGCAATTGGTAGAAGAGTTTTTTCAAGCCATCGAGGGCGGCTTTACTGAATTCCAACGCTATGGCGACGCCGCTATCAAGCAGCGCCCTCACGCCAGTGAAATAAACCGAGACGATATTGCCCGGGTGCAGGCGATTATTGAAAAGCGCTTAAAACCCAATGCAACACAAACCGCCGAGTGGTTTGGGCGCTGGGTCAGCGAGTGTAAATATCCCGATCAAGCCCTGGTCACCGTCGAGGCAATAGCAGTTGTTGGCGCAGACCAAATGCCGCTGCTAAAATCCCCCGATGCACGCTTTGCCTTTTATCGTATCGATGCCGAACAGGCACTATTATTTGTCAATGGGCAGAGCTTTCACTGCCGAGCGGAACTTGCCTGTGCAATCGCCGAATCGGACATAATAGATACAGATATTTTAGCCTTGGACGAGCAGGCCGGTACACTATTA
>JAOXRV010000196.1 GCA_025800435.1 Cellvibrionaceae bacterium
GGGCACATTGGGCTGAATCGCGGCGTGGTTATTAATCCAGGCAGTGCCCGATTCCAAGCGCGAGGCCAACTCCGCGGCCTTGGCGATATCCGCCGACCAGACCGAGCCACCGAGGCCATTGCTATTGTCATTGGCCAGTCGAATAACTTCCTCGGTATCGGTAAATTTAATAATCGGCAGAATTGGGCCAAAGGGTTCTTCATCGACCAATGGCATACCATCTTTGACATTGCTGACGATGGTCAATGGGTAGAAGTAACCCTTACCCTGATGCTCGTCGCCGCCAATTAAAAACTCGGCGCCATTGGCCTTGGCATCGGCGGCCAGGGCCTGAACTTTTTGCAGCTGGGGCAGGTTGTTAACCGGGCCGTAATCCATGCCCTCTTCGAGGCCATTGCCCACCTTGGCGGCTTTGGCAATGGCCACCAGCTCGGCGGCCAGCTCGTCGTGAATGCTCTCGTGCACATACAATCGCTTAAGCGCTGCACAAGTCTGACCGCTGTTGGTAAAGGCGGCGGCAAAAATCCGCGGGGCCATCGCTTTAACATCGACATCGGGCAGAATAATACCCGCATCGTTACCACCCAGCTCTAGAGTTAGGCGCTTTAAGTTAACCGAGGCGCCTTCCATAATCTTTTTGCCGGTGGCGGTGGAGCCGGTAAATACAATTTTGTCGATATCCGCGTGGCGGGTCATGGCGCCGCCAATATCACCGTCGCCAGTCACAACATTAAGCACACCCGGAGGCAGGTACTGCTGAGCCATCTCCACAAACTTAATAGTCGACAACGGGGTAAATGAAGAGGGCTTAATCACCACCGTATTACCGGTGCGCAGGGCCGGCAGCACATGCCAGATGGCAATCAACAGCGGCCAGTTCCAGGGGGTGATGGAGCCCACCACACCCAGTGGCTTGCGATGCACCTCGGCACGTACCTGATCATCATCTTGCAGCACTTCGACCGGCAGCTCCAAGGCGGCGGTGGCACGACACCAGACTGCCGAGCCACCCACTTCAAAAAACGCACCCTGACCGGCAAAGGCCTGTAGGGGGCGGCCCTGCTCTTGGGTGATCAGCTGGGCAAAATCTTCAATATTGGCTTCGAGCAAGTCGGCCAGTTGATTACAGACCTGTACCCGTTGCTCATCCGCTGTAGCGGCCCAGGCGGGGAAGGCGGCCCGGGCGGCGGCTACTGCATCATCTAACTGCTGTTCCGATGTCAGCGGCGCCTGGGCCACCAATTCCTCGGTGGCCGGGTTGATCACATCAAAACTGCCAACACCGGCGATTTTTTCGCCGTTTATTATTAACGAATAATTAGACACAGTTTGTCTCCTTGGCTGTGAGACAGCCCGGGCTGCACGGGCCCGGGCAATCACTTAAAAATTATAGTTAAAAGTCGCCCCTACCCAACGCGGGGGTGCGTAAAAGGAAGTGGCGCCCAATGGACCGAGGTCGAGGTTGTAGATGCGGTATTCTTCATCGGTAACATTTTTCACCCACAGGGCGATTTTCCAAGACTCATCGCCCGAAGTATAAGACGCGCTGGCGTTCCATACCGAGTAGGCATCTTCCAGCGCCACCGCTGAGTTAGTTACCTCAAGATACTGTTCGCCATAGGCGGCACCGTCGATCTGCACGGCCATATTACCGCCGGCCATATCCCAGTTGTAGCGGCCTAAAAAGTTGGCGCTGTAATCGGGGGCGTTGGGCATTTCCATATTACGCAAAATACCGCCGTTTGCATCGAAGACCTCATCCACTTCAGAGTCATTGAGCGCTAGGCCAAATATAAAATCCCAGCTCTCGTTCGGGGTGATAAACAACTCCAACTCACCGCCGCTAACGGTGGCATCGCTATTGCTCACCTGGGGGGTTAAGCCGGTGACTGCAAAAGCCTGGTAGTCTTTATAATCGTAGTAGAACAAGCCGGCATTTAAGCGCGCGAAGGCGCCAAACTCGGTTTTGATGCCCAACTCGTAAGAGTGCAGGGTTTCTTCATCGTGCTTAAAATTATCGCTGTCGGGAAAGATACCGGCGTTAACCGACCAGTTGCCACCCTTGATGCCGCGATTGTAGGAGGCGAACAGCAAGCTGTCGTCCGACAAGCGCCAATCGAGCTGAATACGGGCGGCAAAGTCACCGTAGTCGATGGTATTTTGGGGCAGGCCCTTAACGGTGGAAAATACTTGGCGCGGTACATTGATATCGTAATAGCTGTTTACAAAATCAATTTCTTTATCGTCTTGTGACCAACGCAGACCGGTAATCAGGGTCATATTTTCATTGAGGTCGGTTTCCAACTGACCGAACACCGACCAGTTGCGAGAAACCACATCCACATCGTAATCGGTGGCCGCATTTTGCGGCACCACTATGCCATCCGGCGCGCC
>JAOXRV010000166.1 GCA_025800435.1 Cellvibrionaceae bacterium
AATATTTGGCCGGCGTGCTCGTCGGTTTCGCTGACCCCACGCAAGCGGTGGGCGACAACCGCCGGCATAACCGTCTGCACATCTTCGGGCAAAAGGTGCTCGCGCCCATTGATCAGGGCCCAGGCCCTGGCGGCATTTAACAGTGCCAGGGCGCCGCGCGGAGAAACGCCATAGCTAAACTCCTCACTGTCACGGGTAAATTGCACCAAGCGCTGAACGTAATCCAACAGGCTATCGCTGGCGTGTACCTTGCGAACCATAGCCTGTAAAGCGGCCAGATTTTCGTGGGAGATCAATTGCGGCAACTGTTTTAGCTCCGCGCGTGGGTCCACCCCCTGCAGCAGCTTGCGCTCGGCTTCTGCACTGGGGTAGCCAAGCGAGATACGCATTAAAAAACGATCGAGCTGGGACTCGGGCAAAGGGAAGGTGCCGCTTTGGTTAACCGGGTTTTGGGTGGCAATCACAAAAAATGGCTTGGGCAGAGCGCGGGTCTCACCCTCGACACTGACCTGCCCTTCTTCCATCGCCTCTAGCAAGGCGCTCTGGGTTTTTGGGGTGGTGCGATTAATTTCATCGGCCAGTAGCAATTGGGTAAACACCGGCCCGGGGTGAAAGTTAAAACTGCTATTGGTCGCGTCAAACACCGACACACCGAGCAGGTCAGCGGGCAGCATATCACTGGTAAATTGAACGCGGTTGTAGTCCATGCCCAGAACTTTGGCCAGGGCGTGGGCCAAGGTGGTTTTACCCATGCCTGGCAGGTCTTCGATCAATAAATGACCCTTGGCTAGCAGGCAGGCCAAG
>JAOXRV010000174.1 GCA_025800435.1 Cellvibrionaceae bacterium
CCTTCAGCTTGGGCCTCCACCACCTCAGCTTGGGCTTGTTTCGCCCCAGCCACCCCAGCTTGGGCGCCTGCTGTTTCGGGCTGAGCTTCGACCACCTCGGCCTGGGCAAAGCTATTGGCGCTAAACAAGGTTATAATCCCAGCCACTGTTACAGCCCTAAGCACCAACAAACCACAGCAGATTAATTTACGAGCTGGGTACATAACACCTCCGGTAATAGAAAACTGGCCAATGGGGTGATTATAACCGCCCGAGCCCGTTAAAACAGCGGCCCGATTAACATGCAGCACCCCTACGATGCCCTAAACCCAGATACCGTGATTGACGCGGTCGAAACCCAGGGGCTACTCAGCGACCTGCGAATCTACCCCCTCAACAGCTACGAAAACCGAGTCTACCAAATCGGTATCGAAGACGGCGAGCCAATGGTGGCCAAGTTCTACCGCCCCGAGCGCTGGAACCGGGCGCAGATAATCGAAGAACATGAATTTTGCGCCGAGCTGGCCACGCTGGATATCTCGGTGGTGGCGCCCTGGCAAAACAGCAACGGCGAAACCCTGTTTGAACACGCCGGCTTTTATTTTGCGCTCTACCCGCGCCAGGGCGGCCACGCGCCGGAACTGGGTGATTTAGACCAACTGCTGAGTATTGGCCGGGTATTGGGGCGCATACACCAACTGGGCAAGCAAAAGCCCTTTGCCCACCGCCCGGCGATAGATTTGCAAAGCTACGGCATCGACAGCCGCGAATTCTTGCTAAGCCAGGGCTTTATCCCCGGCAACTTATTGCCCGCCTACGAAAGCCTGAGCCAAGATTTAATTGAGCGGGTGCAACTGCGCCTGCAAGAAGCCCCGGCCAAGGCCATTCGCTGCCACGGCGACTGCCATATCGGCAATATTTTGTGGCGCTATGACACCCCCCACTTTGTCGATTTTGACGATGCCCGC
>JAOXRV010000176.1 GCA_025800435.1 Cellvibrionaceae bacterium
AACAACTGGATCTCAGGGCCGGTGGCGATATTACCATCGCCGCGCTTGAGCGTGTGGCGAAGGATAAGAGCGGCCGCAATAGCTTCGAAACGGTTATGATAGATGGGGTAGGTGCCCTCACCGTTACCAACCCCAATGCCAGTCTATTTGCAGCCGCTGGCGGTGATTTTAATCTTCAAGCCGGTTCCATAGAAGCGCAAGGCGCAGACGCTGATATTAATCTGCAAGCCGCAGGCAGTATCAATATAGACCCCGCAACCGTGCGCCAGCGTAGTGCCATTGTCTGGGATGCACGCAATTTCCGCCGCGATAGCGTCAGCACTGATATAGGCGCGACCATCGCCGGTAGTGCCGATGTCAATCTAACCGCTGGTGATAGCATCAACCTGACGGCCGCGAGCATCGATATTGATGGCGACCTGCGCGCCTCTGCTGGGAAAGATATTCAGATAAAAGCCGGCCAACAGAACCTGACACAACATGAAGAGCACTACAGCAAAGGCGGCGGTCTACTGAAAAAAGTCAGCCGTCAGACCCTGCATACAATCGACAACCGTGATGTGATCAGTAGCCAAGTATCCGCCGAAAATGTTGAGCTGGTTGCCGGTCGTGACCTGAATGTACAAGGCAGCCATGTGGTGGCGGATAACGCGGTTCGCTTAACGGCGGCGAATAATATTGGCATCAACGCGGCGCAAGGCCATTCACACCGCGTCGAATTTGAAAAAAAGAAAAAATCCGGCGTCTTCAGCGGCGGTAGCTTTGGTGTCAGTGTCGGCAGTCAACGCCGTTCAGAAAGTATCGACAGCCAACAAGGCTACCTCTCGGGTAACACCCTCGGCTCACTTGAAGGTGATGTGGCGGTTAATGCCGAAAAAGCAGTCAACGTAACCGCCAGTGAACTACTCAGCCAGCAAGGCGATATCCGTATTGAAGGCGAGAACGTCACCCTCGATAGTGGCAACGAGACCTTACAACGCGAACAAATTATCAAACTCAAACAATCCGGTGTGACCTTAGCCCTCAGTGGCGGCGCAGTGGATACCGTCAACACGATTCAAAACAGCGTTGAACGTATCAACAATACCGACAACAGCAAACTACAAGCCCTACAAGCATGGCGCGCAGGCCGCAGTGCCGAACAGCTAGAGCAAGGCATTAGCAACCTCGGCAACATTGGCAATGACTTCGCCAATCCGCTCAACGCCAATAATGGCGAAGGTTCACAAAGCTCAGGGGTTAACGTAAGTATCTCCCTAGGCAGTAGCCAAAGCGAACAGATTAACCGCATCAACAACACCGAAGCACTAGGGAG
>JAOXRV010000207.1 GCA_025800435.1 Cellvibrionaceae bacterium
CCCTTAGTTGAAATTGCACGCCAGCAGAAACTGCCGGTAGTGGCGGCCAATGCGCCACGCAAATTGGTTAAGTGTGTCGGCCGCGAGGGGCCGGAGTATCTCGATAGCCTGGCCCCAGAGGCGCGATCTCTGGTTGCCGCCAAGGTCGACATTAGCGATTCCCCTTACCGGCAAAAATTTCTCAGCAATATGCGTGGCATGGAGCTGTCTGAAACGCGCATTGCACAGATGTTTGGTGCGCAAATGAGCTGGGATGCCACCATGGCCGAATCGATTGCCAAACACCTTAAGGCCAAACCCGGGCGCAAGGTCTTGCATGTGGCCGGCCGCTTTCATACCGAGGGCGGCTTAGGCACCGGTGCAGAGCTGCTCAAATTAATGCCCGGACTCAATATCGCCTATATTACTGCCACCCATAAAGACGAAACCCTAAGTGGCAACGACTACCGGCTAACGGTTGCCGAGCTGCCCCCAATGTGGGTAAGCAAAGCAGAGCGCAACGCAGTATTTGGCGGCCATAAACGCAGCAATGTAGATTGCAGCAAACCCTAAGCGGGGCTAGCAGGCCGCTTAAAACGCCACAGTAATTTGCCGCGCAAATGTGTGGTTTGGCACAGGCCAATAGCTTGCTGGCCCAGGCCGGCCGGGTTGTCACTGCACAAGCTAAACGTTTGCCCTGGCTCGGGCTGGGGGCTTACGCGCTTAAAGATGGCGCCGTATTGGGGGTGCTGGTAAACCACTAGATCGCCGGCTTTAACGCGGCAGCAGCGGCGCAGTAGCAAATAGTCGCCGGGCGTAAAGCCCGGCGCCATGCTTTGGCCTGTTACTCGGTAAAGGCTAAGCACCTAGGCCTTAGCCCAGGCGGGGGTAGACAACCTGCTCGGCGGGGGCGTAGGGGCAGGTGGCGGTGTAAGTTTCAACACCTTTAGTGGCCCAGAAGCTTTCGGCAAACTGGTTGATAAGTGCCAAGAACTCAACCGCCATGTCGCGGTCGATGTGCTGGCGTACCTTAGAGCCTTGCAGCATGATATTGTGCGCCAGCTCGTGGGTGCCGGGAAACTTCTCAAACTGCGGCGCTTTAAAGTAGTCGCCCCAGATAATCCGAATCTCTTCTTTGGCCTTGTTACAGTGGCTTTCTTTTTCCGCCACTAAACGTCCCAGCTTCGCTTGGTCGGCCAGGCTTAAATCACCTTTTTCCGCCAGCTCATTAATTTGGTCGATCATCCGAATCGCAGTCAGCGCGGCAATTTGGGCAACCGCTGGGTCGTAGATACCACAAGGGATATCACAGTGGGCGCTGGCGCTGGGGATAAAACGGTCAAACTTTTTAATCAGTGAGTACATTAGGCTGCCTCTTAGGGTTTTTGTTTGGCTTTTTGCTTGCGCACCACGTAGGCAACAGTGCCGACAATGGCCACTATCGCAAGGGCGCTTAAAGCGTGAATGGGCTCGGCCAGCCAGTGTTGGTGATCGTGGCCGGGGTGGGCGCTGGCCTGACCAGCTGCCAGTAATAGGGCAAGGGCAATGGGCTTTTGCATAGGAGCTACTCTCTTAGTGTGTGTGAGTTAGATGCTAATGCTATTAACGGTGAATATCAACCGGCGTTAAACCCTTGAAAATATGGGCTTTTTCGTCGCCAGATACCCGGCGTCGGGCTTGCCGGCAAGTGGCTTGCCCAGCCTGTCGTCGCAGCTATTGTATTGCCGCCCGACGGATCGCCGCTGCTTTGGGTGTTTCAGGCTAAGGTGGAATTGGGGCCGCTGGCTTCCTGGTGTAGAATGAGCCTTTTGTCAGCTGCCTGGGCTGCCGGTGGGCGGCCCAGGCACGGTTTTTTAAAGGAATACCCTATGTCCCAGCGTCGTGAACCGACCATTGGGGGTGCGGCCGAAGAGGCCGAGCAGCAGGTCAGTGCCGCCCCTATTGACCCACCCGTACTAACCCAGGCGCCAAGCAGTGGTGGCGGTGGTCTGGCAGTATTTGCCCTGCTGCTCGCCCTTGCCGCCGGTGCTGCTGCCGGCTATTTATACTGGCAGGGCCAGCAAGACAAAGCCGCTGCGGCTGCGGCGCTAGAATCTGCCAAAGACCGCATCGCCAAGCTGGAGCAAAAGCTCGACTTTAGCGCCGAGGAATCCAGCCAGTCGGTCGAGGCACTGCGCGCCAAAATGAAGTGGGCCGATTCAGAAATTCGCAAATTGTGGGGCGTCTCCAACGATCGCAACCGCAAGGCTATCGCCGCCCACAAAGCTCAGCTGGGCAAGCTTGAGAAGCAATTAAAAACCGCTGCCGATCAGGCCGCCAAAGCGGCCAAAACCGCCGCCGAACAGGCCGACACGTTAACCAGCTTAAGCGCCGGCAGCGAGGCGGCCAAAGCCACTTTGGCCAAGGCCGAGCAACAGTTACAGGCCCAAGATAAAACAATAAAAACCCTGCTGGCCGATACCGACAACTACGCCGAGCAGCTCGACCAATTGCGCAGCGGCCTGCTTGAGCGGGTTAAACAAAACGAAGAATCTATCGACTCGATTACCGTTTACCGTCGCACCACCAACCGTGAAATTCTAAATATTCAAAAACGCCTGGATAGCCTCCAAGGTGTGGGCACTGCCCCTCAATAATTAGCCTAAGATAAGTGAGACAATTATGAGCACCGTGATTCGCCAACAGGATTTAATCGACAGCATTGCCGATGCCCTGCAGTATATCTCCTACTACCACCCGGTTGATTTTATCCAGGCGGTCAACCGCGCCTACGAGCAGGAGGCCAACCCCGCCGCCAAAGACGCAATGGCGCAAATTTTAATTAACTCGCGCATGTGCGCCGAGGGCCACCGCCCCATCTGTCAGGATACCGGCATTGTCAGCGTGTTTTTAAAAGTGGGTATGAACGTGCAGTGGGAAAGCGATATGAGTCTGGAGGACGCCGTTAACCAAGGTGTGCGCCAAGCTTACAATCACCCGGATAACAAACTGCGCGCCTCGGTACTGGCCGACCCAGACGGTGCGCGCAAAAACACCGGCGATAACACCCCGGCAATGATCACCTACAAAATTGTACCCGGCGATAAAGTCGAGGTGCATGTGGTGGCCAAAGGCGGCGGCTCTGAAGCCAAAACCAAATTTGCCATGCTCAACCCCTCCGATAATATCGTCGATTGGGTATTGAAAATGGTGCCTACCATGGGTGCCGGCTGGTGTCCGCCGGGCATCTTAGGTATCGGCATTGGCGGCACTGCCGATAAAGCATTGGCGATGGCCAAAGAATCACTGCTCGATCCAATCGATATACACGACCTGGCCGAGCGCGGCGCCAGCAACCGCTCCGAAGCGCTGCGTTTAGAACTTTTTGAGAAAGTAAATAAACTCGGCATTGGTGCCCAGGGCCTGGGCGGTTTAACCACGGTGTTGGATATTAAAGTTAAAGACTGCCCAACCCACGCCGCCAATAAACCCGTTGCTATTATCCCCAACTGCGCCGCCACCCGCTTAACCAAATTTACCCTGGACGGCAGCGGCCCAAGCTTGCAAACCCCGCCAAACATGGACGACTGGCCCGAAATTACCTGGGAGGTAGGCGACGCCCGCCGGGTAAACTTGGATGAGCTGAGCAAAGCAGATATTCAACAGTGGAAAACCGGCGAGACCGTATTGCTATCGGGCAAAATGTACACCGGCCGCGACGCTGCGCATAAACGCATGGTGGATATGATCGCCAAGGGTGAGCAGCTGCCAGTGGACTTTACCAATAAGTTTATCTATTACGTCGGCCCGGTAGACCCGGTGGGTGAAGAAGTGGTTGGCCCAGCTGGCCCTACCACCGCTACCCGCATGGATAAATTTACCCGCACCATGTTAGAAAAAACCGGCCTGATTGGTATGGTCGGTAAGGCCGAGCGCGGCCCCGCCGCCATCGAAGCCATCAAAGACAACAAGGCCGTTTACCTAATGGCCGTGGGCGGCTCTGCCTATCTGGTATCCAAAGCCATTAAAGCCTCTAAAGTGGCCGGCTTTGAAGACCTGGGTATGGAGGCCATCTACGAGTTTGATATTAAAGATATGCCCGTCACCGTGGCGGTGGACAGCTCCGGCGAATCCGCTCACCAAACTGGCCCGCAAATTTGGCAGGCCAAAATTGAAGAGGGTAGCATCGAAGTCAAATAAGCCTTT
>JAOXRV010000224.1 GCA_025800435.1 Cellvibrionaceae bacterium
TGTGATCGAAAGCCTTAAGGCGAATTCGAATTCGTTGATTCTGCATCTGAACCAAACTCCAAAATCGTTAATTAAAGTACCCGCCAAACAAAGTGATTTCACCCTGAAAAACGGAACGCGAATTCTATAGATCCAGCAGCGGCCGGTCAAGCGCTATTTGTAAATAATTTATACAGGCCGAAAACCCACCACCGAACACAGCCAGCTGCACCCCGATGCAAGCTTATATATAGAAGCAATAGAACCCTTCGACCACCCCATAGCAGCAGCCCCAAGCGCCATATCAGAAACCTAAACGCCACTTGCTGGACAAGCTCGACGCCCTTCATATACCGTCGATAGATGCCGGATACGCCGCCACACAGGCCGCGCAACAGCCGGCCTTTCCGGGTAGCTGAGTATTGACCCACCAAGCCAAACGGAGAGCAAGCCCATGAACATTAATAAACCCCTGCTGACAGCCGCCATCGCCAGCTCAATTAGCACCCTAAGCGCCCAAGGCATCGCCCAACCGAGCGACGATATAATTGAAGAGGTTACCGTACTGGGCACACGCCAGGCCGGACGCTCAGCTGGAGACCTGCCCGTACCGGTGGACACCTTAAGCGCCGAGGCGCTGGCCAACAGCGGCCAGA
>JAOXRV010000232.1 GCA_025800435.1 Cellvibrionaceae bacterium
ATGTAAGCTTGAGGGGTAGGGGGTGCTTTCGCAGTGACTAGGCTTCTGGATGAAACGGGGGTCAGCGCCTGGACGGCGCGCTTTCGGAACGGAGAAAGTGCCCCCTACCCCTCAAGCTGGGTTTTATCCCCGAAGGCCTGGTCATAATTTTCCCCGGATAGCAGGGCGTGTTCGCGACAACAACGGTAGGCGAGCTCACTCACACCCGCTAGTGTTTTAGGCCTAAGCGTTTATAATCCTCTCTTTTGCGCCAGGCCTATTTATGTCTCTACTATTCGAAGAAATCGATAGCCAAAACTCCCCACTTGGGGAAATCTCCCTGCGCCGCCGCCGTATCCCTGTGTTTGGCGACCGAGACATCTACGAGGTAAAGCTTGGCGATGAGTTTTTAATGTCGAGTATGTTTGTCGAGGCCGAAGAGGCGCTGGCCACCCTGGGCTTGGCCGCTGTCGCGGGTGATAAGCTCGATGTGGTAGTCGGCGGTTTGGGCCTGGGCTATACCGCCGTAGCCGCCTTGCGGGATGTGCGGGTGGCTGAGCTATTGGTGGTGGATGCGCTGGACACAGTGATTAACTGGCACCGCGATGAACTGGTGCCGCTGGGCAAAACTCTCAATGCCGATCCGCGTAACCGTTATATTCACGGTAGCTTTTTTGATTTGGCCACAGACCCGGCCAATGGCTTTGACCCGGCTAAAAAAGGCCGCTCTTTCGATGCTATTTTGCTGGATATCGACCACTCCCCCAGCGAGTTTTTAAACCCCACCAATGCAGACTTTTACTGCACCGAAAAACTGGGGCTAATGGCCGCCCAGCTTAAGCCGGGCGGGGTGTTTGCGATGTGGTCTCAAAATCTGCCAGATGCAGCGTTTGAAGCTTTACTAAAAACAGTTTTTAAGCAGG
>JAOXRV010000246.1 GCA_025800435.1 Cellvibrionaceae bacterium
TTGGGGGCTTGGGAGCCAGGGACGGCGGACGAGAGCTACAGGGACGTATTTACCGCGTCCCCCAAAACCTATCCCCCACCCCAAAGCTCGGTATCGAAGCCACCCAACCCAAACCTAAAAGACTAAGCGGCTTGATAAAAACTTAAAAACTAAGCTTTAAACTCCGCACGCCCACGGTAGGGGGCGTTGTTGCCCAGCTCAGCCTCAATGCGCAATAAGCGGTTGTACTTGGAGACGCGATCGGAGCGGCACAGGGAGCCGGTTTTGATTTGACCGGCGGCGGTGGCCACGGCCAGGTCGGCGATGGTAGTGTCTTCGGTCTCGCCAGAGCGGTGAGAAATTACCGCGGTATAGCCGGCGTCTTTGGCCATTTTAATCGCGTCCAAAGTTTCAGACAGAGAGCCGATTTGGTTGAACTTAATCAGAATAGAATTGGCGATGCTCTTATCAATACCCTCTTGTAAAATTTTGGTATTGGTTACAAACAAATCGTCACCGACCAACTGTACCCGCTGGCCCAGTTTTTCGGTCTGGTATTTCCAGCCGTCCCAGTCGGACTCGTCCTGACCGTCTTCGATAGAAATAATCGGATACTGATCACACAGCTCGGCAAGATAGTCGCTAAAACCGGCCGCGTCGTAGACTTTGCCTTCCCCAGATAGATCGTATTTGCCGTCTTTGTAAAACTCAGAGGCAGCGCAGTCCAGGGCCAGGGTGACGTCTTCGCCCAGCTTATAGCCGGCCGCTTCGGTGGCTTCTTTAATAACGGCCAGGGCATCGGCATTAGAAGCAAGGTTGGGGGCAAAACCGCCCTCGTCGCCCACCGCAGTATTCAAGCCCTTAGCGCTGAGTACTTTTTTCAGCTGGTGGAAAATTTCCGCACCTACCTGCAAAGCTTCGGTAAAGGTCTTGGCGGCAACCGGCTGCACCATAAACTCTTGGATATCCACATTGTTATCGGCGTGCTCGCCACCGTTGATGATATTCATCATCGGCACCGGCATGGTGTACTGGCCGGGGGTGCCGTTAACATCGGCAATATGCTGGTAGAGGGGAATATTTTTAGCGGCGGCCACGGCTTTGGCGGCGGCCAGGGAAACGGCCAGAATGGCGTTGGCGCCAAACTTGGCCTTGTTATCGGTGCCGTCGGCGTCGATCATGGCCTGATCCAGACCGCGCTGGTCGGCGGCGTCAAAACCCATTAGTAAATCTCGAATGGGGCCGTTTACATTGGCCACGGCCTTCAGCACACCTTTGCCCAGGTAGCGGCTTTTGTCGCCATCGCGCAACTCTAAAGCCTCGCGGGTACCAGTGGAAGCTCCGGAGGGGGCGCAGGCACTGCCCACAGCGCCGCACTCTAAAATTACATCGGCGTTAACGGTGGGATTGCCACGGCTATCCATCACCTCAAAGGCTTTAATATCGATAATCTTAGTCATTACTTACAAGACTCCTGCTATAGGATATTAGTTTTTAAACTCAATGGTGCTGGCTCTGTGGCCAGCTTACTCGATCGCTAATGGCGGCAGTGATTTGACCAAATCGTCCACTGCTTTCATCTGCGCTAAAAAGGGTTCCAGCTTATCCAGCGGCAAGGCCGAGGGGCCGTCGCACTTGGCTTGGTCGGGGTTGGGGTGAGCCTCTAAAAACAGGCCGCCAATGCCCAGTGCCATACCGGCCCGGCCCAGCTGGGCCACTTGGCTGCGGCGCCCACCCGAGGCGGCGCCCATGGGGTCGCGGCACTGCAGGGCGTGGGTTACATCAAAAATAATCGGGGCGCCGCCGCTGACATTTTTCATGGTGTCAAAGCCAAGCATATCCACCACTAGGTTGTCGTAACCGTGGCAGGTGCCGCGCTCGCACAGCATTATTTGCTGGTTGCCGCACTCGCGGAATTTATCGACGATATTGCCCATTTGCGGCGGGCTTAAAAACTGGGGCTTTTTAACATTGATAATGGCGCCGGTTTTAGCCATGGCTTCAACCAAATCGGTTTGCCGGGCCAAAAACGCGGGCAGCTGAATTACATCGCAGACTTCGGCCACCGGCGCGGCCTGGTGTATCTCGTGCACATCGGTAATGACCGGCACATTAAAGGTTTGCTTTACCTCGGCAAAAATCTTTAGCCCCGCTTCCATGCCCGGCCCGCGAAAGGAGTGAATCGAAGAGCGATTGGCCTTATCGAAAGAGGCCTTAAACACATAGGGAATGCCGAGCTTTTCGCTTACCTTGACATAGTGCTCGGCCACCTGCATGGCCAGGTCGCGGCTTTCCAACACATTCATGCCCCCAAACAGCACAAACGGCAGCTCATTGCCGACCTTAATGGGGTGCTGGGGCAGGCTGATAATTTGCTGCTGCATAGTTAGTTACCCGCCGCTTTATTGGCGGCATTAATATAGCTGGTAAACAGTGGGTGGCCATCCCGTGGGGTGGAGGTAAATTCCGGGTGAAACTGGCAGGCCACAAACCAGGGGTGATCTTCAATTTCAACCACTTCAACCAACTCGTCATCCGCCGACCAGCCGCCAATTTTTAGGCCGGCATTCTGCAAGCGCTCGACGTAATTATTGTTGACTTCGTAGCGGTGACGGTGGCGTTCAACCACCAGCTCGCTGCCGTAAATCTCGGCAACCTTGGAAGATTTTTCCAAGCGACACTCTTGGCCACCTAAACGCATGGTGCCGCCGAGGTCGGAGTTTTCATCGCGGCGCTCAGTGCCGCCACACTCGGTGGTCCACTCGGTTATCAGGCCGATTACCGGGTCGGGGGTATTGCGATTAAACTCGGTGCTATTGGCTTCTTTTAGGCCCAGTACATTGCGCGCGTATTCGATCACCACGGCTTGCATACCCAGGCAGATACCGAGATAGGGAATTTTGTTTTCCCGGGCGTGGCGCACCGCCATCAACTTGCCCTCTAAACCGCGCTCGCCAAAGCCGCCGGGCACCAGAATGGCGTCCACCCCATCCAACTGGCCGAGCCCCTGTTGCTCTAGCTCTTCGGCATTGATATAGCGCATATTGACCTTGGTGCGGGTGTGAATGCCGGCGTGTTCCAAAGATTCATTGAGGGATTTATAGGCGTCGAGCAAATCCATATATTTGCCGACCATGGCCACGGTGACTTCCCGCTCTGGGTGCAGCTTGCCGTCGATGACTTTATCCCACTCGGACAGGTCGGCCTCGGGCTGATCCTGTAGGCCAAATTTCTCTAGGATAATATTGTCCAAGCCCTTGGCTTTGAGCAGGCCGGGAATACTGTAAATGGTATCCGCATCGGGCAGCGGCACCACGGCGCGCTCCTCAACATTGGTAAACAGCGAGATTTTGCGGCAGGAATCCTGGTCGATCATGCGCTCGCTGCGGCACAGCAGCACATCGGGCTGGATACCGATGCTGCGCAGTTCTTTTACCGAGTGCTGAGTGGGCTTGGTTTTGGTCTCGCCAGCGGTGGCAATATAGGGCACCAGGGTCAGGTGCACCAGGGCGGCGCGCTGGCTGCCCAGCTCAACCTTCAGCTGGCGCACGGCCTCCAAAAACGGCTGGGATTCAATATCCCCCACGGTGCCGCCAATTTCGACCAGGGCCACGTCCATACCCCGGCCGCCCTCCATCACCCGGCGTTTAATTTCATTGGTGATATGGGGAATCACCTGCACGGTACCGCCCTGGTAGTCGCCCCGGCGCTCTTTTTTTAACACCGTCTCGTACACCCGGCCGGTGGTAAAGTTGTTGCGTTTGCTCATGCGAGTACGGACAAAACGCTCGTAGTGGCCCAAATCAAGATCGGTTTCGGCGCCGTCTTCGGTAACGTAGACCTCACCGTGCTGGAAGGGGCTCATGGTGCCCGGGTCTACATTGATGTAGGGGTCCAACTTGAGAATGGTCACTTTCAGACCGCGGGCTTCCAAAATAGCCGCCAAGGATGCGGAGGCAATACCTTTCCCCAATGAGGAAACCACGCCGCCGGTTACGAATATAAATCGCGTCATGCAAAAACCCTGATGTATACGCGCGCTTATCAGCACTCTGTCGAACGTTGCCCAGGGCCTGTTTTTAAACCACAGCCCAGGGCATCAGAAGGAGATGCGCATTGAAACAACAACGGACTAGCCCACCCGGAATTGACTGACTGCGCCAATGGCCGGATTTGACAGGAATTTAGGGTTTCAAGAACGCTCTCAAGATGGGACGCCAGAGTACCAGAAAAGGCTGACTGACTCAATTGGATTAGGGTCTCTAAGGCCTTAATCTGGTGTAATGTTTAAACTTGGTTCAGCGTTATTCCCTGAAGCTGCGGCGGTGGTTTCGCCACCGAGCTACACTGCTGTCCGGGGAAAATTATGCCCAGGCCTTCGGGGATAAAACCCAGCTTGAGGGGTAGGGGGCACTTTCTCCGTTCCGAAAGCGCGCCGTCCAGGCGCTGACCCCCGTTTCATCCAGAAGCCTAGTCACTGCGAAAGCACCCCCTACCCCTCAAGCTTACAT
>JAOXRV010000251.1 GCA_025800435.1 Cellvibrionaceae bacterium
CTGGTGCAAGATGATCCTAAACAAGCGGCTGTGGCCAATGAGTTTATTGAGAAAACCTGTACCGAAGAATCACCCTGTTTTATCGGTCATATTACGCTTTGCGAAATCGCCTGGGTATTACAAAGCAACTACCAACAGGACAGAGAGTCTATTGCTAATGTTATCGAACAGCTGCTGCATGTTGGGCAGCTTGAATTAATGGGCCCCGGCGAGGTCTGGCAAGCACTAAAAGATTACGGTAACTCTAATGCTGATTTCCCTGATCACTTAATAGCCCGTGTAAATGAAGCACTTGGCTGCGAAGCCACGGTGAGCTTTGATAAAAAAGCGGCAAGACAGCCGGGCTTTGAGTTGTTAGCTTAGGGTGCCTCTGAACAACTCTGTGCCCCTAAGATGTGCTCATCCCCATCAGGTAAAGGGGCATCCAGATCGACATCAACACCCACTAATTAACTGCACGACGATTATCTTGTTCGACACGCAGTTTTAGGCCAAGGCCATGAATAACCTTAGTAAAACTGGATAGCTTGGGATTACCTGTGGCAGAGAGCATTTTGTACATACTCTCACGGCCCAGTTCTGAGCGGCTTGCTAATTCTGTGATGCCCCCTTCCTGAGCTTCCGCAATATTCCGCAGTGCCATTAGGATAACAGCGGCATCACCGTCTTCCAGTGCCTCACTGAGGTATTCCGCAGCGACCTCAGGGTCTCGTAGATGTTGACTGTGAGTTGATCGAACGTTACGAGTCATGACTATATCTCCGCTTATGATCTTGCCAGTAGGCCTTGGCCTTCTTGATATCCTTGGATTGAGTGGATTTATCCCCGCCGCACAATAACAAATACAGCCGATTGCCTTCTTTGCCAAAATACACACGATAGCCCGGCCCGCAGTGAATACGCAGCTCGCTCAACCCGTCTCCAATAAGCTCTACATCACCGAACAGGCCCAGCTCCATTTTGTCGATCTGAATAATAATCTTGGCTTTCGCCCTCGCGTCCCTAAGACTGCTAAGCCATTGAGAATATGGGCTTTTCCCACCCTCGTCGGTATATTCGTTAATGATGTTTATCAAATCTGGCATCACCTGATAGTATCCCATAGGATACATAAGTCAAGTGAGCCGCCCTTCATAAAGACTACGCTCCTATGTAAATAGCTGAATTTATGACCTACGGTTTGTAGCAAGCGGCCTCCTCCCTAGATCAGCATGCTTACCAGCCTTTGACCACAAAAGGAATTATAAAATAATACCTTTTGTTCAACATTAAGCACCCTCACAGTATTTAGTAGCAAATATGGCTGCCTTTGTTAATTTCTCGCCCGAGTGAGCTGTTATTCAGGGCTCATCAATCGACCAATTTTGGAGGTGCTTATATGAAAGCCTTATACCGAAGATCTCACCAACTCTCCCCATGGTTGCGCGGCATATTAGTGGGTGTCGCTGCTTTTTTTACCAGCGCCAGCTTTGGCGCTGGGCTGATGACCCCGGCCAACAGCGATTTACCCAAGCTCGATATTAAAGCGCACCACGTCGATGTGGTGATTGAAGATGGCTATGCCATTACCACCGTCGAGCAAGCTTTTTATAACCCCCATGGCCAGGACCTTGAAGCCCTGTACTCATTTCCGCTGCCCGATAAAGCGGCGCTGGGTGAATTTACCTATTGGATCGACGGCAAGGCCATTAGCGGTGAAGTGATCGAAAAAGAAAAAGCCAGGAAGATCTACGCCGAAGAGAAAAGCCAAGGCCGAGAGGTTGCCCTCGGCGAGCAAGATGACTATCGCAGCTTTGATATTAAAGTGTTTCCGGTACGCGCTCAGTCCGAGGTAAAAATACGCTTAAGTTATATTCAGGCCGCCCAGGTGGATATGGGCATGGGCCGCTATGTGTACCCGCTTGAGGAAGGCGGTGTGGACGATAAAAAACTATCGTTTTGGAGCTACGATGAAACGGTTAAGGAAGCCTTTAGCTTTAATATGACCATGCGTTCATCCTACCCGATTGAAGAGTTTCGTTTACCCGAGCACCCACAGGCAATCGTCAATAAACACTCGGCCAAGCAGTGGCAAGTGGGTTTTCAAAGTGGCAGCGCTGCTACCAATCAAGAAGAAGGCAGCCAATCCACCCCTGTGCAACAACTGCCTGCCCACACTCTGGATAAAGATATTGTGGTCTACTGGCGCCACCAGCCAGACCTGCCCGGCTCGGTGGATATGGTCAGCTATAAAGAACCCGGCAGTAACCGGGGTACCTTTATGCTAACCCTAACCCCAGGGGATGATTTGCCCGCAATTGAGGCCGGGCGCGACTGGACCTTTGTATTGGATATCTCCGGTTCCATGCAGGGTAAATACGCCAGCCTGGTCGACGGGGTGAACAAAGGGCTGCAAAAGCTGCGCCCCAATGATCGCTTTAGAATGGTGCTATTTAATAATCGCGCTCGGGAATTAACCCCAGGGTTTGTTCAAGTAAACGCTGAAAATATTGCGCACTATACCGGCCTGCTTAGCAACACCAGAGCCGATGGTGGCACCGACCTCTATCGCGGGCTAGAGCGTGGTTTTGACGGCTTAGATACAGACCGCCCCAGTGCGGTATTATTGGTGACCGATGGCGTGGCCAATGTTGGCATTACTGAGAAAAAGCAGTTTTTAAAACTGCTGCAAAAAACCGATGTCAGGCTGTTTAGTTTTGTGATGGGCAATAGCGCCAATAAGCCCTTGCTAGACGGGATGAGCAAGGCTTCCAACGGCTTTGCCATGGCGGTTTCTAACAGCGATGATATTGTCGGCCGCATTATTCAAACCACCGACAAGCTGAGCCACGAGGCCTACCGTGATATCAGCATTGATATTAAGGGCAAGGGCATTAAAGTCGATAACGTAAGCGGCAACCAAATATGCTCACTCTACCGAGGCCAGCAATTGATTGTGTTTGGCCACTATCGCGGCGATGGCGATGCCAAGCTCGATATTAATGTGAAGATATCCGGTCAGCAAAAAACCTATACATCCCCGCTGCATTTTCCCGCTGTTAATACCGACAACCCCGAGCTAGAGCGCTTATGGGCTTTTGCCAGCATCGAAAAGCTGCAGAACCATATAGATTACTTCGGCAGGGAAGACGGCGAATCGCGCGCGGCAATTATTGACCTGGCGTTGGAGTACGGCTTGGTCACCAACTACACCTCGATGGTGGTGATGCGCGAGGAACAGTTTAAAAAACACAATATCCAACGCACCAATCAAGAGCGCTTGCAAAAAGAAGCCGACGCAAAAACCGCACGAGAAACCCAGCCGGTGCGCGACCACCGCCAGGACAGTGGGCAACCGGCCTTTAATAACTCTCGCCCCAACCTCGGCAGCGGCAGCTTCGGCCCCTGGAGCTTGGTACTGCTACTGTCACTACTGCTAGTGGCCAGAAGGCGCGGCTAAACCAATCGGCACAGGGAGGTGCCTCGTTTCAGCAAAGGCCTTAGAGTACCTTTAACATGAAAATAAAAAACACACCTTGGCTCAGCATCAGTTTATCCACCTTGGTACTGGGCCTTTTTTTATTACCGGCCCAGCTTCAGCCCGCACTTTATCTCGACACGGATAAGACCACGGGCCCTGGGCTAATTACTTGGCTGAGCGGGCATTTTATTCACGCCGATGCTGAGCACCTGGCTTGGAATCTAAGTGCACTGATGGTCTTGGGGCTAATAATTGAGACGCGCTCAAGGGCTATGCTTATAGCCAGCCTGGTGACAGGCATTTTGGCGGTAAACCTAATGCTGGCCTCCCCGCTTAGTGATATACAGCTTTACTGCGGCCTGTCCGGTGCCTTAAACACCCTGCTCGGGGTGGCACTGTGGCTGCTGTGGCGCCAGCGCCAAAGCAAGCTGCTGATGGCGATCGCCATCGCCAATAGCCTAAAGATTATTATTGAAGTGATGTGGGCAACACCCCTGCTAACACAACCCAGTTGGCCCCCATACCCCCTGAGCCACCTCGCTGGATTTATGGCCGCGCCGCTGCTGTGTTGGCTAGCTGAGATTATTGAGCAACCTAAGCAGCACCTAAGCGGAGATAATCTCAACCACCCGCTGTAAATCCTCAGGCGTATCCACCCCACCGGGCACATCGGCACAGGCCACATCCAAATGAATTTTTTCGCCGTGCCACAGTACCCGCAATTGCTCTAAACACTCTACAGCTTCAATCGGGGCCATATGCCAATCGACAAAGCGGTTAAGTAACGCCACCCGGTAGGCGTAGATGCCGATATGGCGCTGGGGTTCAAAACCTTCTGGCAGGGTATTGCGGTCTTTATTAAATGCATCGCGCGGCCAGGGGATGGGGGCGCGGCTAAAATACAGGGCCAGGCCCTGCTCATCGGCCAGGGCTTTAACAATATTGGGGTTGTGAAAATCTTCGGCGCTGGTGATCGGCTCGCACAAGGTGGCGACACTGGCCTCTTTCACATTGGCCAGGTTATTGGCCACCTGGTTGATCACC
>JAOXRV010000252.1 GCA_025800435.1 Cellvibrionaceae bacterium
GTGTAAGCCCGGCAACAAAAACAGCCTTGAAAAGTCGGCGGTTTTTTCATAGCCACCCATAAACTTACTTACATCGTTATACCAGTCGATAGTGGGATACGGGGGAATCGCTGCATCTGCGTAACCGTGAATCACTATCATCTTGCCACCGGCATCGCGAAATTCGCGCAGATCCGGGTTATCGGCGTCGTACACAGTGCTCATTTCCGCCAGCTTGGTTTTTTCTTTGCGGTAATCGAAGTCACGCCAGTTATATCCAATCGGGGTAGCGTTGGGGTAGGCCAAGTATTTAAGAAACTCGGTGGCGGCATAATAGTGCCAGGGCTTAACCCCTGGGATTGAAGGCATCAACCAGTCTTTCCACTCCAGTTCAGAACCGTAAGCCAAGGGGCCGTAGATTATCTTGCCGCTGGAATCCTTGATCGGCGCATAGAGGCGCTTAAGCGCCGCCACCTGCGCAGAGTTCAAGCACTTTTCAGCCTCGCCACTGGCGCCACAGGCCAACACCTGTGGAT
>JAOXRV010000265.1 GCA_025800435.1 Cellvibrionaceae bacterium
TAATGGGCTCTATTCCCGGTATGCCCCATGTTTCGTTTCTTAGCCTGGCCTTTGCCGCCGGCGGCCTGGCCATTTTTGTTCACCGCCGCAATCTCAAGCGCGACCAGCCGGAGCAGGCCGCCGCAGCTGACAGCCCACGCCCAGCCAGCGGTGGTGGCGGGGCCGGTGAGCTGGTGCCGGTGGGGCCGGGTGAGGCCGCCGCAGCGGTCAATGAAGAGATCAGCTGGGACGATGTGATGCCGGTGGATATTATCGGCCTGGAAGTGGGCTATCGCATTATTCCGCTGGTGGATGCCTCGCAAAATGGTGAATTACTCGGGCGCATTAAGGGCGTGCGTAAAAAACTATCCCAGGATGTGGGCTTTTTAATTCCCTCGGTGCATATTCGCGACAATTTAGATTTAAGCCCCACCGCCTATCGAATCTCTTTGATGGGGGTTAGTTTGGGCGAGGCCGAGGTTTACCCGGATTCCTTCTTAGCCATCGACCCGGGTCAAGTTTTTGGCAAGCTCGACGGCATTAAAACCCAAGACCCGGCCTTTGGCCTGGAGGCGGTGTGGATAGAAGACTCCCAAAAAGACCACGCTCAAACCCTTGGTTACACCGTAGTGGATGCGGCTACGGTTATCGCCACCCACCTCAATCAAATTCTGCAAAAACACGCCAATGAGCTGCTCGGCCACGAGGACGTGCAAAAGCTGCTGGATATCCTGGCCGAGAAATCGCCCAAGCTGGCCGAAGAGTTGGTGCCCAATACCATCAGCCTCAATGTGTTGCTGAAAGTATTGCAAGGCCTGTTGCA
>JAOXRV010000269.1 GCA_025800435.1 Cellvibrionaceae bacterium
CCGGGAAAACTTCAATACAGCACTGTCCCACCTACGTCATCCCCGTGAAAACGCACTGCTGCCCGGGGAAAGTTTAGCTGGCCTCGCTAGAGGCCAGAGATGCGTTGGCTTTGACAGGTAAAGTGCTAGTACTGGACTCAGAATAGTGTACGTCTATCGTTATTCTCACTAAATCGAGCTACTAATAAATTCCCTGTGTGCTGCTTGGATCAAAAAGTGGCTTCGACCCCGAGTCTTGTGAGCTCTAAAATAGTGCTGACAGATAGTGTCTCGGTCAGATCCCAGCAGCTAGGAGTTCTGCGAGATGTAAGCTTGAGGGGTAGGGGGTACTTTCACAGTGACTAGGCTCCGGATGAACGGGCGCAGCTGCATGGATGCAGCGCTTTGGAACGGAGAAAGTGCCCCCTACCCCTCAAGCTGGGTTTTATCCCCGAAGGCTTGGTCATAATTTTCCCCGGACAGTAGTGCTGCGAAAACGGGAATTCATAGTGACTCCTGCACAAAACTAGATGGATCCCCGCATTCGCGGGAATGACGTAGGTGGGTCAGTGCGACCCTTTTTACAACTACTTGGTTTGCAGTTTTAGGTGGGAGAGATCGATTTCGGCGGGGGTCCACTGGTCTTCTTCGGGGCCCATGCGGGCGCCTACTGGGGCTACTTCGAACTCTGCACTGAGCATCAGCGGGGGGACTACAGGGGCTTTTTCTTCCGGGCGCAGCAATTCGCCGTCGGCCTCGGCCAAGCTCAGCTCAGACAGATCCAGGGCCGGGGGTATCTGCTCTGGGGGCATTTCTTCGGGGTCGAGTAGATTGCCACTCATCGGCCGCAGCTCGGCATCCACCGGGGTTACCGTAACTGGAGGCTCACTGTCACGATATTTATTTTCGATCATATCGCTGCCCACCGGCGCCAGCTGCCAATTTGCCCCAACTTCCTCATTATCGGCTTGGGGCGCCTCGGGGGAGAAAGCTATATTGCCCTCGGCCGCCGGCAGCGGCGGGCTCTGGGCGGCCAGGCGCTCGGCCATACTGCCGGCAGCGGGCTTGGGCTTAACCAAATCCGCAGTTTGAGGTTTCACCTCGACCTCGGCACCGGCCTTGTGCATAGCCAGGCGATAGCGCTCGGCCTCGGCCTGGGGTAGGTTCTTTTTTATGGTAAGCGGGCGCCCGCTGAACAGCCGCTCTATCTGCTGCTCATTGGTTTTAAACATTTTCTGCAGGGCCTGTTTAACCTCACCGATATGATGGCCGAACACGATATCGCCCCGAAACACTAAGCTGTAGAGTTCTTCAGACATAATTACCTACTCTCCCAAACATCCATAGCCTATGGGCTAATCACAACAGTCGTCCAACTGCTGATCCATATCCAGGGCCGGCTGACCCACGGTTACCCCCACCTGCTTAGCCGGCACCCCAGCCACTGTGGTGTGAGGCTGCACCGAGGCCAGCACCACGCTGCCAGCACCAACTTTGGCCTGGCGGCCAACACAGATATTACCCAAAATTTTAGCCCCGGCGCTGAGCATCACCCCGGCGCAGACCGTGGGGTGGCGCTTGCCCTCGTCACAACCACTGCCGCCCAGAGTGACCGAGTGCAACATGGAGACATCGTCGTGAACCACGGCGGTCTCGCCGATAACCACGCCGGTGGCGTGATCGATCATAATGCCGCTACCCATTTGGGCAGCCGGGTGGATATCCACCCCAAACTCCTGGGAAATGCGATTTTGAAAATACAGCGCCAAGCCCTCGCGCCCCTGGTGCCAAAGCCAGTTGGCGACCCGGTAGGCCTGCAAAGACTGAAAACCCTTAAAGTATAAAAATGGCATTAGATACTGATCACAGGCCGGGTCGCGGTCGTAGTAGGCGCATATATCCCTCACTGCCGCAGCGATCATGGCAGGCTCATCGGCATAGGCCTCGGCAATTACCTCACGCACAATCATAGCCGGCAGGGTGTGCGAATCGAGCTTGCTGGCCAACAGAAAGCTGAGCGAGTCGGGCAAATTGGCGTGATTGAGAATAGCGCCGTGATAATAGCTGGCCAAGCAGGGCTCGGCGGCACCGCTGGCCTCGGCCTCACGTCGAAGCTCGCTCCAAATATCGGCGGCGGAGCGTTCCGCATCTGCTTGTTTCAACATAGTCTCAGCCTAGTAGGCTTTGCAATAAGGGCGGCAGCTCGGCCATATTCGCAAACACCGTTACCTGCGGGTGCCCGGCCAGAGCCGGATCGCCCAGCCCCTGCCCTGCTGGGTCATAGTAGAATACTGGCATCTTCGCCGCCAGCGCTGCCTGCACCCCAGGCATGGAGTCCTCGATAACCGCACACTGTTCTGGGCTATAGCCCTCGCTGGCCGCCGCATGCAAGAACACATCTGGCGCTGGCTTGCCCGCCTGCACATCTACCGCACTGTAGATACGCCCCTCAAAGCGCTGCCACAGGCCGGTTTTATTCAGGGTCACTTGCATTTTACTGTGATCACCGCTGGAAGCCACACAAGTTGCCAAGCCCAGGCGCTCGACTTCGGCCAGGGCATCGACCACCCCGGCGACTGGCTCTAGCTCACGCTCAAAGCGGGCCATGGTGTCTTTTTGCATGGCGCGCAAAAACTCGGGGGGTATGGGGCCACCTAACATTTCCACCAGCTCGGCCATGCAGGTTTTCATGGAATAACCTTTAAAGCGGCGAAAGCACTCTTCCGGACTGGTCTTAACATCCAGTGACTGCAGATGCTCGGCAAATACCTTGGCGGCAATAATTTCACTGTCTACCAAGACCCCGTCACAATCAAAAATTACTAACATGCTCATTCCTTAGATGGCGGCAATATAACGCCGATAGAGCTCGGGCAACTGGCTCAACAATAGTGGCCGGTGGCTCATTTCCTGGTGTGAGATAAGCTCGGCCAAGGCCCTGGGGGTTAGTTTGCGCTCACACCGACTTGCAAGTGGGCGATAACTTATATGCCAAGGTTCCGCGCCCACCCCACCACTACCATCGAAAGGGCGGTAAAAGGCAGTGTCTGGCAGTGCCTTTTCCAGCCACTTTACCAGGGCCGCGAAGGGGCCGTTTTCACTGTACTCCCAAGGCGTTAATTGCAGGCGATAATCCGGGCCAATGGCGGCACCGTCGTAGATATCCATATCCGTACCCCAGTGGTGGCGCGAGGCACCGGGCAGGGCCGACCAGCGCAAAATAGCCTCGACAGTTTGCGCCGGGCTGAGCTGGGCCAACTCCAGAGCTTGATCGCCACGGTGATCCATTAGGGCCATACGACCACTGCACTTGCCCTCCCAGATAGCCAGTTGACGCTCAAAACTGCGAAAACCACTGGCCACTTTCAACTCGATAGCCGCCGCCTTCGCCTGATCGGCCAGCGCCCCGAGAGCCTCGGCCGCCTCAGGGTGCAGCAGGCAGCCAAAGCGCTCGCTAAAGGCCAGGTGAGATTTATCAAGGCCGTGCAGCTGGGCAAGGCTAATAGGCATGGTAAACAACCCCATGTGGCTTAAGGTGCAAACAATCTGGGTAAAATTTGCTCTCCCATATATAGGCTGTATTATATGCCTCAGGTGTACCCATGAAGACCTTCTCGGTTAAACAATAAATATAACAAGTGGAATCTAGCCTTATGTCGGATCGCGATAGTGAGCTACTTCAGCTCAAAAATCTAGGTATCGCCACAGTTAATATCCTCAACGCCATCGGCGTCTACCGCCTCAGTCAACTGCAGCAGTTAGGCCCAGCCCAGGCCTATGTAAACATACAGCAGCGGGGTATTCACGTCTCCAAGGTGATGCTCTATGCCCTGCAGGGGGCACTCAACAATACCCATTGGAGCGACCTCAGCCCCGAGGCCAAACAGGCCCTGGTAGAGGCGGCCGATAAGCTGGCCCAAAAAGAAAATGAAATTAATTCTCAATAAGTGTTGACATGAAAATGAAAATCATTATTATTTGAATTGTTGGCGGGCAACTGCCAACCAAGGAGCGACTTTCCAGTCACTTCTCCTTATCAGGCTAATCACGGTTGTAAGGCCACCTTCGGGTGGCCTCTTTTTTTGCTTTTTACCTACTGTCACAAAAAATCATCCATGATTTTTTCGTGACCCGCACGCTACGCGGCGGCGCAGAGGCGCGACTCTGCTTGCCACTCCACTCGCGCTTTGGCTCCTGCCAAGAGTTTTCAAGCTTCGCTTGTGCTTGCGCACCCACCGCTTGTATTTCCTATTTAATTAGAGCATTCATGCCTGCAATATTTACTTGAGCCGCACAATGTAG
>JAOXRV010000212.1 GCA_025800435.1 Cellvibrionaceae bacterium
GGAGAAAGTGCCCCTACCCCTCAAGCTGGGTTTTATCCCCGGAAGTCTGGACTTTTTCCCCGGACAGCAGTGCTGTGAAAACGGGAATGACGGTAAGCGAGCTCAGTTTTTAAGCCCAATAGTAGCTCTTTTTCCAGCAAAGCCAGAATTTACCGAGCCTTTAAGGCCTAACTCTCAACACCCAATGCCTCTTCCAAATACCAATCCACGGTTTTTACAATACCCGTTTCAAAGGTTTCTTTGGGGTGGTAGTTGAGTTCGCGGTGGCATTTACTGGGGTCGATAGCGTAGCGGCGGTCGTGGCCGGCGCGGTCGGTTACGTAGGTGATTAGGTCGCGGGCGCTGCCGCCATTAAACACGGGGCTGGCGCTAAAGGCCTGGGCGTAGGCCGGGTTTTGCTGAAGTTTTTTATCCAGCAGATCGCAGATCAGCTCGACAATATGAATATTGGCCCACTCATTTTCACCGCCAATATTGTAGACCTCACCAGTTTTGCCACCGGCCAAAATTAAATCGATGGCGTAGCAGTGATCGTCCACATAGAGCCAGTCGCGGATATTTAAACCATCGCCGTAAATGGGCAGCTTTTTACCGCCCAGGATATTGTGAATAATCAGCGGAATCAGCTTTTCTTTATCTTGGCGTGGGCCATAGTTATTGGAACAGTTGCTGGTGCTGATATTGAGCCCATAGGTGTGGTGATAGGCCCGCACCATATGATCCGAGGCCGCCTTGCTGGCCGAATAAGGCGAGTTGGGGGCATAGGCGGTGGTTTCACTAAAGGCTGGGTCATCGGCCTCTAGCGAGCCATAGACCTCATCGGTAGAGACATGGTGGAAGCGGTGCCCCGCTAGGCCCTGGCCATCGAGCCAGTGGCGCTTGGCCACTTTAAGCAGGGTGTGGGTGCCCATAAAATTAGTCTGCAAAAATGCATCGGGCCCGGTGATGGAGCGGTCCACATGGGATTCGGCGGCAAAGTGCACCAGCGTATCAAAGCTGTGCTCGGCAAACAGGCTTTCAACCAGGGCCTCATCGCAGATATCGCCTTTAACAAACACAAAGTGCTCGCCTTCTAAGGGCGCCAGATATTCCCGATGGCCGGCATAGGTTAAGGCATCGAGCACCACCAGTTTATCTTGTGGGTGCTGGGCCACCCAGTAGTGGCAAAAATTGGAGCCGATAAAACCCGCTCCGCCGGTCACTAAAATTTTTTTCATGGCAGATCTAGACAGTCTATTGTTGGCTTGAAAGCCGATTTAACATGGTTTGTAAGGCCGCACGCCAGTGCACCGCCGGCAGGTGTAAAGCCTGGTTGCTGGTTTGCATCACACTGTAGTGGGGGCGCTTGGCGGGGGTTGGGTAATCCTCGCTGCGCTGGGGGCCAAGCTCGGGGCGTCGGTTCAGCAGGCCCAAGGCCTCGGATTCATCGACAATGGCCAGGGCAAAGTCGTACCAGCTGCACACCCCCGCATCACTGTAGTGATAACAGCGCTGGGCCGGCCACAGATCCAGCAACTGCCATACCGCAGTGGCCAAGTTGGCGGCGTAGGTGGGGCTGCCTATTTGGTCGGCGACAATGGCCAGCTGATCGCGCTCGGCGGCCAGGCGCAAAATAGTTTTCACAAAATTGTGGCCGTGCTCACTGTACACCCAGGAGGTGCGCAGCACTCGGCCCAGGGGGCTTGTTAAGGCCGCGGTTTCACCGGCCAACTTAGTTTGGCCGTAGACACTGACCGGGTCAGTGGCCTGATCGACCAGATAGGGGTGGCCCTGCTCGCCGTTAAACACAAAATCTGTCGAGACCTGAATCAGTGGGCAGCTGTGATGGGCACTGTAATCGGCCAGTACCGCCACCGCCTCGCCATTAATACGCGCAGCCAGCTCAGGCTCGGATTCGGCTTTATCCACTGCCGTATAAGCACCGGCGTTGATAATGGCCTGGGGCTGCTGGGCCTCTAGGTAGGCGCAAATGGAGGCCGTATCGGCCAGGTCGAGCTGGTCCCGCCCCGGGCATAGCAATTGGCTGCCCGCCGGTGCGCTTTGCTGCAGGTGGTAGCCGAGTTGGCCGCTACCACCGGTGATAAGAATCTTGCTTGTCATAGCGGCTCGTATTTGGGGGCCTGGGCCAAGCCTTGGCCGGCGGCATCTTTGGCCGATAGGCTCGGGCTGCCGTCCAGTTTATCCAGGGGCCAGTCGATGCCCAGCTCTGGGTCGTTCCAGAGCAGGGATTGCTCGCTCTCGGGGTGGTAGTAATCTGTGCACTTATAAACGAACTCGGCCATCTCGCTAAGCACTAAAAAGCCGTGGGCAAAACCGGGCGGCACCCACAGCTGACGCTTGTTCTCGGCCGATAGAATCACCCCCACATGCTGGCCGAGAGTGGGCGAGTCTTTGCGCATATCCACCGCCACGTCAAAGACCTCGCCGCGCACTACCCGCACCAGTTTGCCCTGGGGCTGTACCAGCTGATAGTGCAAACCGCGCAGCACGCCCTTGGCCGAGCTGCTGTGGTTATCTTGCACAAAATCCAGCGCCAAACCCATCTCGCTAAACCAATTGCTGCGAAAGGTCTCCATAAAAAAACCGCGCTCATCGCCAAAGACTTTGGGCTCTAGCACACATACCGCAGGGATTTTAGTGGGGATAATTTGCATTAAAACACCTGGTCTTCTAATACGTTTAACAGGTATTTACCATAGCCGCTTTTTTCCAGTGGCTTGGCCAGGGCGCGCAATTGCTCGGCGTCGATGTAGCCCATGCGGTAGGCAATCTCTTCCGGGCAGGCCACTTTTAAGCCCTGGCGTTTTTCCAGGGTGGCGATAAAATAACCGGCCTCAAGCAGATTATCGTGGGTGCCCGTATCAAGCCAGGCGGCACCGCGGCCGAGCAGCTCAACGGTGAGGCTGCCATCTTCTAAATAGGCCTTGTTCACATCGGTAATTTCCAGCTCGCCCCGGTCTGAGGGTTTTATGGACTTGGCGATCTCGATCACTCGGTTATCATAGAAATACAGGCCGGTGACCGCGTATTTGGATTTGGGCACAGCGGGCTTTTCTTCAATTGACAGCACCTTGCCCTCGGGGCTGAACTCGACCACGCCGTAGGCTCGGGCGTCGTCTACATGGTAGCCAAATACAGTGGCACCGCTGGTTTGGGCATTGGCGCGCTGCAGAATCGATTGGAAGTCGTGGGAGTAAAAAATATTGTCGCCCAAGACCAGGGCGCAATCGCTGTCGCCAATAAAGTCTTCGCCAATAATAAAGGCTTGGGCCAGGCCATCGGGGCTCGGCTGCTCGGCGTATTGGATATCCAGGCCCCAATCTTTACCGTCGCCCAATAGCTCTTGATAGCCGGGTAAGTCGCGGGGGGTGGAAATCAACAGAATTTCACGTATGCCCGCCATCATTAGGGTGGTCAGGGGGTAGTAGACCATGGGCTTATCGTAAATGGGCACCAGCTGTTTGCTGATCGAGCGGGTAATGGGGTACAGGCGTGTACCAGAGCCACCGGCGAGGATTATCCCCTTGCGGCTGCCACTGGCTGGGGTGTTTGTCATGGGCATACCAAAAATAAAAAGGCCATTTGGCCTACTAAAATCTAAGCTGTCAGGCTGCGATTATAAATTAACTTTATGGCTGGGGCGTTGGATGCAGCCCAGCCTGTGAGCGGTGCAGGCCTTCATTGACCCTGTCACGCAGCTCCTTGCCGGGCTTAAAGTGGGGAACGTGCTTGCCCTCTAGCTCTACCGAATCCCCGGTTTTGGGGTTGCGGCCTACGCGTGAGGCCCGATAGTGGAGGGAAAAGCTGCCAAACCCGCGAATTTCAATGCGCTCGCCCGTGGCCAACATTTTGGAGATATACTCCAGCATCAGCTTGACCGCCAGCTCCACATCCTTCTGGGACAGCTGGTCTTGGTGCAGGGCAATTTTATCAATGAGTTCCGATTTGGTCATGGTACGCCTTCAGTGAGCCTGAATTATCTACCGCTTGATCAGCCCTTGAGCCCTATCGCTCTAGCTGACCCTCCAACAATAACCCGATAAAACATTAAAAATCAACAAGTTAAAGCAAAATTATAGCACCGTTAAGCCTTTCTACCCGGTATAAACAAAAAAAGGCGGGTATTAACCCACCTTTTTAAGCACTTTTTTAAGCAAAACAAGCTAACAGGCTAATTACTGCTTATCTTGGCTCGCCATCTGGGCCTTGATCAGGTCACCGATGGTGGCCGGAGCGGCCTGCTCGGCTTGCTTGGCAGAGTGCTCTTTAATAGCGCTCTTCTCGTCGTCGTAGTCTTTGGCCTTGATCGACAGGTTGATTACGCGGTTTTTGCGGTCAACACTAACAATTTTGGCTTCTACGGCTTCGCCTTCTTTGAGCACATTGCGGGCATCTTCTACCTTGTCGCGACTGATTTCAGAGGCTTTCAGGATAGCTTCAACGTCGTCGGCCAGAACCACAATGGCGGCTTTGGCATCAACTTCTTTGATGGTACCGTTAACAATGGTGCCTTTATCGTTGGCGGTTACATAATCCGAGAATGGGTCGGCATCCAGCTGCTTGATACCCAGGGAGATGCGCTCGCGCTCTGGGTCGATAGCCAGGATAACGGTTTCCAGCTCGTCGCCCTTCTTGTAGTTGCGAACCGCGTCT
>JAOXRV010000276.1 GCA_025800435.1 Cellvibrionaceae bacterium
CTGTAACTGAGAAATTCTTTGGCCAATTGCACGCCCGCACTATTAACAGCCAAACTGGGCGCACCAAGTTTTTCGCTTGCCGCTGCCATGGCCGTGGCCAGGGTTTCAGCATTGCACACATCCACTTCATAAAAGCCCAGGGCTTGTTCACCAAACTGTTGCTGCAATTGTTCACGCAGATCGGCGCTCAAGTGCAAATCAAATAGTGCGACCTTGGCCCCGCCCTCAAGCAAGCGCTGGCACAAATACAGACCCAAACCGCTGCCACCACCACTAATAAAAACCACTGGCCACTGCATTGCTAACCCCTTTTTCTCGGTACAAAGCCCATAAACCAATCAAACCAGGGGCGCACAAACAGCAGCTCCACACTAAAGCCTTGATCGTCATTCACATACGTTACTGCCCAGCTGCCAAAACTAACCGGGCGAGAGTTGGCGCGATAGCCCATTTGTTCGCAGCGCCGAAAAACCTGATCCAAGGCGCTGCGACTGCGAAAGCCCAGGGCGATATTAAGCAGGCCCTGATCGCTGATTCGGCTATCTGCCGGCAGCGGCTTGCCCGATGGCTGTCGATACTGCACCAATTCAATTAAGTAATCCCCAGCCCACAGCAGCAAGCTGTCACACTCAGCGCCGGCCAAGCCCCACAGGGCTTCGTGCTCGGGGCTGTGCAATTGCAGTTCGGCGGCCTCTTGCAGGCCCAGCGCCTCGACAAAAAAGCGCCGAGATTTTTGCAGGTCCGCCACCGAGGCACGTACAAAACGGGTGGCCACCCCCGCCTCGGGCCAGCGCCTGGGCGCCGCATCTGGGCGGCGCACGTCCTGCTCTAGCACTTCTAGCCACACCCCTTCCGGGTCGCGCAAACATACACGGCGTTGACCTAAGGGACCGACAGGCTCGGTCTGTAACTGCACGCCCAAACTGTGGGCCCGACCCAGCCAGGCCTCAAACTCCGTCACATACATACCAACCATGCTGTAGCCGATATCACAGGGGCGATAATCTGCAGGCAAAGGCGCTACCGGGGGGCTTCTAAATTGGAACAGCTCCAACTGAAAATAATCTTGCTGGTCGCCCAACCACCAACAGGTGGAGGAGGCTTTGGGCAGACCCTGGATTTTGGAGGCCAGGGGGCCAAAAAACAGACGGGTGCCGCCGGCTGGGCGGTAGCCAAATAGATCTTGATACCAGCGGTGGGTGGCTTTTAGATCGAGTACGCTAAAAGCCACCTGGCACAGAGGTGGGCTTGCGGCTTGCACCGGGGCCTCCTTTATTATTTTTAACAGAGGCCAAGAATAGCGGCTTGCGCTAGCAGCGACTTGTCATTTGCTGACAGCTGCTTATTTTAATAATGCCTTCATAGGCCCGAGGCGGCCATCGATAGAGTGCTCGATGTTAAGCCCCAAAATATGAGCCAGCAGCGGGTAAACGTGAATATTATCTTGGCGCGGGTGCACAAAGCCCGGCTTAAAGGCCGGGCCCCGGCCGTAAAAAATACCGTGCATATCCTGTCCTTCCAGCGGGCTCCAGCCGTGGTTGCCCGGGCTGAGGGCGCGGTACTTTTTACTGCGGGTCATTAGGCTCCAGCCGGCTTCGGCCACGCAAACAATTGTGCCTAAACGGCGGGCCTTATCGATATGCAGTGGCGCCGGGGCCTGCTCGGGCCGGTAACAGCGGTGATGTTCGGCGGCCTGGTTGAGCTGGGCCAGGGCCTGCTCGGGATCGGGGGCGGACTGGCGATAATCACCCTGCTTATAGGCGGCCGGATACAGCTGCACATTGGGGCCATTGCCCAAGCTGGTATAGCCGGCAGGCACCACGAGGGGAATTCGCTTTGCCTCGGGGGCAGGCGTCATACCGTGGTCGGATACCAGCACGATATTGATCGCTAAATCCAGTGCATCCAGGCGCCGCACTAGGGTTTCGAGTACCTTATCAATTTGGTTAATGGTCTCGCCCAGCTCAGCCGAGCCCGGGCCATAGTGATGGCCGGCGGTATCGGTTTCGTGAAAGTATAAATTGATAAAATGCGGGCGCTTGGCCGGCGGCAACTCTAACCAGCGCACAATTTGCTCCACCCGGGCCATATGATCGCCGTGGTGGTCGTAGGGCAAATAATAACTGGGCGCAAAGGCAGGGCTATTGGCCTCGGAGCTGGGCCAAAAATAACTGGCGCTGCGCATACCCTGACCGGCAGCTAAACCCCAGATAGATAAACCCTTGTAAAAGCGGCCGTCACGCACCGCCTCCCGGTCTTTTAAGCGGTAGCGCTTTTGCAACTCGGACTCATAAAAATCATTGGCCACAATACCGTGGTTTTGGGGGTATAAGCCTGTGACCAAGGTGATGTGATTGGGAAAGGTCTTGCTGGGGTAGGACGGCCGCAGCCCCTCTAAGCGCGCGCTCTCGGCCACAAAGCGGCTGAGAAACTTTGGCTTGTACATATCTACATAATCCCAGCGAAAGCCATCGAGGGAGATCATCAACACATAGGGCTGTTGCTGAGCCCAGGCGCTGTTATCGGGCTGGGGGTTTTCAATAACCTTGGCCAGGGGCACCGACAGCAAGGGTTTGACGCTTGGCGCCGGGGGCTGGGTTTGCTCAATAGGCTGGCAGGCGACTAGGGCTGCCAAGGCCAGGGCGAAAAGTAGCTGCTTAAACTGCATAAGACCACATTACTCTGCTTGCAAAAGCGCGATTGTAGCAGGGCCTTATGACAGTTTAGTTGAGCCACGTCTTAAGCCCCGTTATTTACCCTAGGGTTCCTTATAATCTTTAAACAACTTCATTACCGCCCGACCCTTGCCCAAACCGAGCATGCACATAGTACTCATTACCCCGCCCATTAAGGCGCCGCCCACGCCGGCTGTCATTACATCGGCGCCAGTCATATAAAGGTTTTTAATATCGGTTTGCGGGTGCATGCAAGATTGATTAAAACGATCGACCCAGTGATCGACACCGTAGATTTCGCCGGCGTTGTTGTGCTGGTAAAACTGGGTCGATAAGGGCGTGGATAGCTCGTAGTAATCCAGCGCCTCGCGCAATTGTGGTTTGTGCTCGAATAAGCGCGCTAACAATTCTTGGGACAACTGCTCTTTATGGGCCTCGTAATCCTCGCCGCGCTGTTGCCATAGGGTGCCCTGCCAGGGCTTGTAATCGGCGTAGTTGGCCAGGGTTACAATCTCTACCGTACTCTTGCCCGGGTAGCGCGCCTCCCAGCTGGGGTCTTTGCTGCTGGGGAAGGAAATATAAACCAGCGGAAAGCCCTGCTGCTCACCCCGGCGCAGGGCATCCACATTGCCATCGTGATCACCGTTGGGGTAAATCCATAAATTGGTGCTGTTTAAGTTTAAAGCTTCGGTATTGCCTTTAAAACCGGCGTACAAACAATAGGTAGAACTAGAGTGGTTAAGGCTTTTATGCCCCAGCCACTGCTGCACATTGTGCTTATCCTGATAAGCCTTGGGGTAGAGCTTGCCCAGGGTTTTATGCAGGCCAATATTGCTGATCACTTTATCGGCGTACAGCTCATCGCCATTGGCCATTTTTACCCCGTAAGCACGGTTATCTTTAACCAATAGCTCATCCACCTCGGCGTAGGTAAACACCTCGCCGCCGCTTTGCTGGATAGTGGGAATAATCGCCCGGGCAATTTCACTGGCGCCACCAACAGGGTAAGCGCCGCCGGCCAGATAGTGTTTGGCAATTAAGGCGTGCATTAAAAAAGCCGAGTCGCGCGGGGTTTGGCCGTAATCCCCCCACTGGCCGGTAAGCACACTGATCAGTTCTTGGTTATCCGTTAAGCCTTCCAACACCTGACGGGTAGTTTGAAAAAATTCTTTTGGCAGCAGTAATGGGCGAATACGATTATAGAGCCCGCCCAACCATTTGGGCATGGCCTGGGCAGCAAAGAACTTGGGGGTTAAGCTCGACATCTTGCGAATAAGCGCCACATAGCGCTCTAAATTATCCCGCTCTGCCGGAAACTGCTGGGCCAGAGACTCGACAAAGTTTTCCCGCCCGGCCACAAAGTCATAGTGCTTATCGCCAATAACAATTCGATCGTAAACCGGGCCCATGGCCGCCCATTGCAAACGCCCCTGGCTAAGCACATCAAACATACGCTTCATGGTTGAGGGCTTGTGCACCTCGCCAATATAGTGCACACCCACATCCCACTCGTAGCCCTCGCGCTCATAGGCGTGGGTATAGCCGCCGGCGGTATAGTGCTGCTCTAACACACAGACCTTTTTGCCCAACAGCGATAACAGCGCCGCGCTGCACAGGCCACCCATGCCCGAGCCAACCACAATCGCATCGTAATGGTCATCGGCCCGGCCTGTGCGATAGCGTTTACCGGTGCGTATATTGGTCTTTTTAGCCATGGTTTAGCCCCACTGCAGTGTATTTTGGCGACAGCAAAATCATATGCAAATTTTTGCATAGATGAAAGTTTGAAAGCAGTATACGCCCAACGCGCACATATGCAAATTTTTGCATAAGGAGTTAAGCGGGTTATACTCGCTCCCATGTCTTTAAAACACGCCATTTTGACCCTGCTGGAGACCGAAGAAGGCTCTGGCTACGACCTGCTCAAACGCTTCCAAGCCCGTCTGGGCTACTTCTGGAACGCCAGCCACCAGCAGATTTACGCCCAGCTCAAAAGCCTGCGCCAAGAGCAGCTGATTGACTACAAGCTGGAACCCCAAAGCGACAAGCCCGATAAAAAGGTCTACACCCTAACCAACGAAGGCAAGACTGCGCTGCAACAGTGGGTGCAAGAACCGGCCAGGCTCAGCAAAATTAACGATGCCCTACTGGTAAAACTCTACGCCGGCCACCTAGCCGAGCCGGAGCAACTACTGCAAGAAATGCGCGATTACCGGGACAAGCACCAGCGCATGTTGGATACATTTTTGGCCATTGAGCAGGAATATAAAGAGAGCAGCAAAGCCGAGCAAAAGGCTTTAAGCCTGCCCTTTTTGACCCTGCGGCGGGGGATATTGGGGGAGCAGGCTTGTTTGGCTTGGG
>JAOXRV010000290.1 GCA_025800435.1 Cellvibrionaceae bacterium
GCAAGGCCTGAGCGTCATCGTGTTATTCAGAGGTGCCCCAATCAAAAACAGCGCCTTAGGCGCTGTTTTTGATTGAGTGTTGATTGTTTATATACGCTTCTATTTAAACCTGCGCCGGGCAAAGCCTGCGAGCATGGCCGCCAAAAGTACCAGGGCGGGAGTTGGCAAGCCCGGCACTTGATGTGTGACGTTATTGTTGTTTGGAGCCGGTGGCTGCGGTGCTGGTGCAGGTGGCTGCGGTGCGGGTGCAGGTGGCTGCGGTGCAGGTGCCGGTGGTTGCGGTGCAGGTGCAGGTGGTTGCGGTGCGGGTGCAGGTGGTTGCGGTGCAGGTGCCGATGCAGGGGTGCCAGTGCTTATGCGTTTGTAAGAGCGGCGGCTATTATGTTTCGCCATAGGGTGGCTGGGCTCTTGGCCGAAATAAATGCGGTGGGCATCTTGGGGCTGCTCTACGTCATCGTAGCGAATAATATAGTAAGCTTCTTTTAACTCTTTGGACGGAATGTTGGGGTAGACACTGATCAGATAGTCACCGGGGGTTAAAGCCTTGTTGCTGGCGATACTGAAAGTATCAACCCACAATGCACGTTCAGGGTAGCTGCCTCGGGCCTCTATACTTAGCAGGCTATTATCGCGTTTTTCTAACTTGGCGCTGCCCGAGTCAACCAAGGTGTAGGGCTCGGCGTGCTCTCGAATAATGTATGAAAAGCTAATGCGGGGGTCGATATCATTAACGGTTGTTACCTGACTGACCTGGCTGATAGTTGCGGTTGAGCTTTTGACACTAAAGCCGTGATAGTGAAGTTGCCCGGGGAAGCGGGTCTGGTGCAGTTCATGCAGAATAGTGCCTGCACTGCTCGGTGCAAACGTTTTTTGTGTGGGTATGTTGTCGACTAAATGTGTGAGCTGGGCAAAACTTGCACTGCTAAAACATAATAGACACAGTAGTGATAAACGGCGCACAGACTCCCTCCTTTACCAAAAATTGTTCGTTGTTATTGAATGCTGGTGGCAAATGCTTGCAAGCACTTGACAGCGTGCTATTGCACAAGCTGTGGTTGGCTATTGTAGGGAGGGTTTAAACTGGAGGTATCAGGCAAGGGTATTAAGGCCCCTAAAAGCGAACAGACGAATTAGGGATGCGACAAAATACCTGACTATAAAGTTGATCGAATCTTTATCTTTGTGGTTCGTAAGTATGCAATTTATGTGTGAGTGTCACCGCGTTATTCAGAGGTGCCCTAGCGCTTAAGAGTGCGCACTCCGTCTTTATCACCAATCAATAATACATCTGCCGCGCGCTGGGCAAATAAGCCATTGCAGACCACCCCGACAATGCCGTTTATTTGTGCTTCCAGCGCGGTGGCTTGGTCGATTTTTAAGTTGTGCACGTCAATAATAATATTGCCATTGTCGGTGGTAACACCTCGACGGTAGACCGGGTCGCCACCGAGCTTAAGCAGCTCGCGGGCCACATGGGCGCGGGCCATTGGGATAACCTCTACCGGTAGCGGAAAACTACCGAGGCAGTCTACCCATTTGCTGGCATCGGCGATACAGACAAACTCCTCAGCGACGGCGGCGACAATTTTTTCCCGGGTCAGTGCGGCACCGCCCCCCTTGATCAGTTCGAGCCGGGGGTTGGTCTCATCGGCGCCGTCAACATACACCACCATAGAGTCCAGCTCATTGAGGTCATATACCTCAATGCCGTGGCCGCGCAAGCGCTCGGCGGAGGCTTCGGAGCTCGCTACCGTGCCTCGAAAGTCAGCTTTAATCTCAGCCAGGTAGTCGATAAAGAAGTTGGCGGTAGAGCCGGTGCCAACCCCGACAATGGCGTGGGCCTCTAATTTGGGGCGAATATAGTCGACGGCGGCGCGGGCAACGGCTTGTTTCAGCTGGTCTTGGTTCATGGTCTGTCTCGGCACTGACTTGGCTTGAAGCGCGCATTATACGGGCTTGGGCGCCACAGCAAAACACCGATGGCCGCCTGTCACCTGATACGCCGGCGGCTTGTGGTGCCTAATCCACCCGGTTCAGGAGAAACTCGCCACCGCTATGGTCAATGTGTGCGAGTTATGCGAGCTGATGGAGAGGTTTCCCAAAGGAGGGATCGATGAGGCGCCCAGCGTTCTGGCTAATCACTTGGCTGCTGAGCCTACAGGCACTGCCGGCTGTAGCCTATCAGCTATTAGATGCCAAGTGGCAAGATGGGAAGGTGCAGCTGCTGCTGAATACCAATGCGGCACCGAGCGGTCACAACTGGCTCAATGCCCTGGATATGGCAGCCGCCAGCTGGGATAGTCGGGTTGAGGGCCTAAATATTGATGTTGCCGCCAGTTCTGCGCACCATCCTTGTGATGGCTACCGCAAGGGCAGTCCTGCCCGTGCGCGTGTCAATACCGTTGCTTTTAGCGATCATGTTTGCAGCGCCGAGTTTGGCCGCAACACCTTAGCGGCCACCCTGATTATTGCCAAGGAGGGGCGGATTCGCGAGGCGGATATTGTCTTTAACCGCCGCTACCGCTGGGATTTATACAGTGGCTACCGCTATGGCCGAGTAGATTTCTACCGGGTGGCGGTGCACGAGCTGGGCCACTTAATCGGCCTCGATCACGAGCATAAATTGAGTGCCATTATGGCGCCGACCATCAGTCGGATCGATCGGCCAACCCGTGATGACTTGGCCGGTGCCAGGGCAATCTACAGTGGCCCAAAGCAGTCTACTTTACCTTCTATTGTGGCCAAGATAGAACAGCCGACCACCAGCATGAGCAGTGGTGTAAGTAAGTTGCGCGGTTGGGCGGTGGCCAAAGCCGGCGTGGCTAAACTGTCTTTGTATATCAATCAAAAATTTATTCGTAAAATTCCCTACGGCGGCTGGCGCCAGGATATTGCCAAGATCTACCCAGATTATCAAAACTCACGTCGCTCGGGTTTTTCGCTGGCCTACAACTGGGGCAAGCTAGGGCCCGGGCCACAGGAGGTGGCGGTGTTGGTGGAAGACCGCCAGGGCAATAAAAAGATGGTGCGCAAGCAGCTGCACGTGGCGGCCCTGCGCGAAAGCGCCCCAGTTGGCTTAACAAGCCGGGTGCTCGGTCCCAATTTAATCCAGGTGGATGGTGTGCGGGTGGCTTCGCAGGTTTACCGGGTGCTATTGCGCTGGCAGGCCAAGCAGCGCCGCTGGGGAATGGAGCGCTTCGAGCGCTTATAGCTCACGCTGTTGTATCCACTGCTGCAGCTCAGCTTCACTCAGCGGTGGGCTGTAGTAATTTCCCTGTACCATTTCGCAGCCGTATTCTTTTAAAAACGCCTCCTGCTCCAGGCTGCCCACGCCTTCGCAAATTACTTCCATCGACAAGCTATGGGCGATGGTAATAATAGTTTTGATTAGCTCTTGTTTGTTTTGTTCATTCGCCTTGGGCAAAAAAGATTTGTCAATTTTAATAACATCGATGGGCAGGCTGGTGAGGTAACTCAGCGAGGAGAAGCCAGTGCCAAAATCATCTAAGGCGATTTTAATGCCCTGTTGGCGGCACCAGTTTAAGTTATCGATAGTGGTATCTTGCTTGGCCACCAGTTCATGCTCTGTAAGCTCGATGCCAAAACAGTCGGTGGGGGTTTGGTGTTGCTGCAGTAAACGCTTCAAGTGCTGTGTAAACTGGGCGCTGTTAATACTGCCGGCGGAGATATTAACGTAAATGCGCGGTGGGTATATACCCTGCTGCATTAAGCTGTTCACTCTTTGCAGGGCCTGGCTCACCACATGCAAGTCCAGGTCGAGCATGGATTGTTCTTGCTCCAGTATTGGAATGAACTCAGCCGGCGATATATTGCCGAGCTCGGGGTGTTGCCAGCGCAACAGGGCCTCGCAGCTGGGAACGCTATTGTGTTGTATGTCCAATTGAGGTTGGTAGCGCAGTTCTAGCTCACACTCGTTGATTGCGCGTTCAATATCTCGGGCTATAAACTGGCTGCGGTGAGTGGTTTGATTGAGTTCGGAATCAAAAAACACAAAGCGGTCGCCACCACGATCTTTGGCCTGACTGAGAGCGGCGTCGGCGTGTTTTAGTAGGCTCGCCGCATCGCGCCCGTCGCAGGGAGAAACCGCAATACCTATGCTGGCGCTAATTTTTTGGGGGCCGCGCACTAAACTTAAATCATCGCTGAGCCTATTTAATAAGCGGTTCGCAATCAGCGCTGCCTGGCTGCTGGCTTCTGGCAGGCTAAATGCCAGTACATACACATCGCCGCCAAAGCGTGATTTTAAATCGTTGCTGGAAACATTGGCGAAAATCCGATTGGCGACAATTTGCAAAATTTTATCGCCCACGCCGTGGCCAAATTCACTGTTCACGAATTTAAACTTATCAATGCCAATAAACATAACCGCAGTTTGCATGGCCAGGCGCTCGCTGTTTTCCAGGGTTTTTTCAAGCAGGCTCTGCAAAAAATATTGATTGGGTAGTCCGGTTAACTGATCATAGTTTTCAAGCTCGTGCAGCTGTTGCAGTTGTTGGCGCTGGCCGTCGCTGTCGAAGTCTATAAAAAATACCTGGGCTTGGCCCTGGGGGTGCAGCAGTAGGGGCGTACTCTGAATTTGCAACAGCTGGCCATTTTTATGGCGCCGCAAACAGTGCTGGCGCCGGCCAATGGTGGGGCCCTTCAATAAGGCAGGCCAGTTGGGTGTGCCGGTCTCTTGGCTTAAGGTTAGGCTTTGCTGTGCGCGCCCCAAGGCTTCGCGCTGTTCATAGCCATAGAGTTTAGTGCTGGCCTGGTTCCAGTAAATGACTCGGCCACTATTGTCGTAACCCTGAATAGCCAGCCCCGGCAGCTGAGTGATCAGTTTTAATAGCTGTAAATCGCGCTCGGTGTTAATGGCTGAGCGGTTGGCGTTACTGCCGCGTAACAGCAGCCCCGCCTGGCGTCCATCCCGGTCAACTATTTGGTAGCTGTAAAGCTTGCCCGCAATGCACACTTGCAGGCCGCTCTGCCCCGGCCGCTGCTGCAGATGGCGCAGGCAGTGGGGAAAGCGGCGTTCGCTCAGGGCTTGGCTTTCCTTTATGCCAACTATCGCTTGTGCCGCTTGGTTGAGGTATAGCCAGGCGGGTTTTTGTTGGCACACCCAAACGGCCATCGGACCATTGATTAGGTAGTCGATTAACTCTGGGGAAAACTGTGGGAAAAACTCGGCAAAAAATGCTCCCGTATCTTTATTTGCTAGCATCCGGCTGTTCGCTGTGGTGTTCCGGGTGCTGGGACTACGCCCCGGTTTCAAGGTTTGCTTGTATTGCCCTGTTAACGCCTTTGGTGAGTTGCGCGCGCATGGCATATAATTGCTGGGTCTGCCGTTTAGGGTATCCCTGAATCGAGTTGTTCAGAGGTGCTCTAGCAGTTTTAGCACTGCTTTATTAATAGCAATATATTAGCAAGAGATCAATTGGTTAAGCACTCATGCCTGAATCCTACGTCAAAAAAATCCTCGACGCCCGTATCTACGATGTGGCCCGTGAAACCCAGTTAGATGAAGCACCATTGATTTCCGAGCGTATTGGCAACCGGGTGTTGATTAAGCGTGAGGATTTGCAGCCCGTATTTTCATTCAAAGTGCGCGGCGCCTATAACAAGCTGCGCCTGCTTAGCCCCGAGCAACAAGCCAAGGGGGTGATCGCCGCCTCCGCCGGCAACCACGCCCAGGGCCTGGCCCTTGCGGCCAAGTCCCTCGGGGTTAAAGCCACCATTGTTATGCCCAAGACCACACCCAGTATTAAAGTGGATGCGGTGCGCCGCCGGGGCGCCAAGGTGGTGTTGCACGGCGATGCCTACGACGATGCCGCTGCCATGGCCAATACAATGGTGGCAGAGCAGGGGCTGAGCTATATTCACCCCTTTGACGACCCGGATGTGATCGCCGGCCAGGGCACGGTAGCGATGGAAATACTGCGCCAGCACCCGGGTAAAATTGATGCGGTGTATATTCCCGTGGGCGGCGGTGGCCTGTGTGCCGGGATGGCCGCCTATATCAAATATGTGCGCCCGGATATTAAAGTCTATGCGGTTGAGCCCGAAGATGCGGCCTGTTTAAAACTGGCACTGGATAAAGGCCGGCGCGCTACTTTGCCCGAGGTGGGTATTTTTGCCGACGGTGTGGCGGTCGCCCAAATTGGCAAGGAAACCTTTCGGGTGTTAAAGCACACGGTCGATGGGGTAGTAACCGCCAGTGCCGATGAAATGTGTGCGGCGATTAAAGATATTTTTGAAGATACTCGTTCCATCGCCGAGCCCGCCGGGGCCCTATCCCTGGCCGGCTTAAAGAAGCATATGGCCGAGCAGGGCTGGCAGGGTAAAACTGCGATTGCCATATGCAGTGGCGCCAACACCAATTTTGACCGCCTGCGCTATATCTCTGAACGCACCGAGATCGGTGAAAAGCGCGAGGCCATGTTGACCGTTACCCTGCCCGAACAGGCCGGCGCCTTTCGCAAATTAAGTAAGGCCCTGGGGCGGCGCGCTATCACCGAGTTTAACTACCGTTACGGTGACACCGAGCAGGCCCATGTGCTGGTTGGTGTGCAGGTGGCCGATGATCAGGGCCGCCAAGATCTCGTTGCGGACCTGCGCAGCAAGGGCTATGAGGTAATCGACATGACCGATAACGAAGTGGCTAAATTGCATGTGCGCCATATGGTCGGCGGCCACGCGCCCCAGGTTGAAAACGAGCGCCTGTTTAGCTTTGAATTCCCCGAGCGCCCCGGCGCTATGGATAACTTTCTCAGCAAAACCGCCAGCCGCTGGAATATCTCCCTGTTTCACTACCGCAATCACGGTGCTGCCTACGGCCGAGTTTTAGTGGGTATGCAGGTGCCCAAAGAGGATAATAAGGAGCTGCTGGCCTTGCTCGACGGTCTCGATTACCGCTACCGGGAAGAGACCGACAGCGAAGCTTATAAGTGTTTCTTAGCTTGACCTTTGGCCAATGCAGGCGTACTGTGCGCCCAGCATTTGGTGCCTGCCAGCCCCAGTGGTACAGGGTTTGGGTAGGTTAAACGGGAAGTCTGGTTCCGGCGTCAATCGTCTCAATCCAGCGCTGCCCCCGCAACGGTGATGACTTGTGCCACTAGACACAAGCCTAAGCCCGATACCGGCCGGTGCATTAAACGATGAAGCGGAGGGCTTTATCGGTGATGCCCGCTTCGAGTCTCACCTCTCCCTCCCTCAGTCTACCTGGCCCCACCCTATATGGGGCATCGCATTGATAACGATTGAGGATACTATGACTGTATTTTTACAACGCCCCCTGGCTTTAGCCCTGGCGTTTAGTGCCTGTGCCCAGGCCGAAGATATTGAAACTATTCATGTTGTGGCCCGTGCCGCCACCCCCTTGGCCCAGCAGCCCGCCGCCGTTACGGTGATTGAAGCTGAACAGATTGAACAGCGCGGTTACGCCAATTTGGCCGATGTATTGCGCAACCAGCCGGCTATTCAAGTCAGCAACAGCGGTGGTCTTGGTAAGGCTAGCTCGCTGCGCATTCGCGGTGAAGAAGGCTATCGCACTAAGGTATTAGTAGATGGTATGGACTTGGCTGACCCCACCGCCACCCAGGTTCAAGCCCAAGTGCAGCACGTCGATGTGGCGGGCTTTGAGCGAATTGAAATTTTGCGAGGCCCCCAGGGCCTGGTTTATGGTGCGGATGCCGGTGGCGTGATCAGTGCCAGCAGCAAGCCCACGCAGGCTGGTGACAAGCTGGTCACCAGTGTTGAGCTTGGCCGTTATGGTTATCAGCGCCTACAGGGCAAGTATTCACACCGCAGCGAGCAGGCCTTTGTTAGCCTCAGCGCCAGTGACCTGGACAGCGATGGCTTTAATGCGCGCACGATCGATGCCGGTAATGAAACTGATGGCTATGAGAACACTAGCTTTCACCTCGCCACCGGCTACCAGATAAACGAACAGCTCAGTGTTGAAGCGGTACTGCGCGATGTCGACGCCGATGCAGGCTTTGATGGCTTTTCAGCCAGCAGTGACCACGACAACAACAGCCATTTTGAACAGCAGGCCGCTCGCCTGGCTTTGAATTACCAAGCCCAGGGCAGCCGCCACAGCTTCGCCTACCATCGCAATCAGGTTGAGCGTGAAAACACTGTATTGTCCACCGGTGCACGCACTTACCTGGCCGAGGGCATGATCGAAACCCTGCAATACAACAGCAGCTGGGAGGTGAGTGATAAAGCCCAGCTGATCTTCGGCCTGGAGCGCGAGCAGCAACAAGATGATGCCAACCACTTTGAGCGCGACCAGGACGGTGTCTATCTGGCCTTTGAAGGCGAGCTTATCGATGCTTTATACCTGAGTGCCGGCCTGCGTTACGATGACAACGAAGATTTTGGCTCACACACCAGCTATCGCTTAGGTGTCGCCTATGATATTGCCCTGAGTGACAGCGTGCTCACCCTTAAGGGCGCTTACGGTGCTGGCTTTCGTGCACCCAGTTTGTTTGAGGTGTACAACCCCTACTACGGCAACCCAGCGCTGACCGAAGAGCAGAGTCAAGGTGGTGATATTGGTCTGGCCTGGCGCAATCAGGCTGGCACCAAAGCTGAGCTGGTCTACTTCTATCAAGAGGTTGAAGATCTTATCGAGTATGTGTGGAATAGCAGTGGCGGTAATTATGCCCAAACCCAGGGTGTCGCGGTTTCTAAAGGGGTAGAGCTGCAACTGCATCAGCAATTGGGGCAGGCCCTGGCGCTGCACTTTAATGCCACCTATAACGATGCCCATCAAGCCGATGGCAAGCAGCGCATCCGTCGTCCGCGGGTACTGGCCAACCTCGGCCTCGACTATGACTTGCTCGATGGTCAAGTGACGTTGAGCGGCAACCTGCGTCACGCTAGCCGCCAGCGTGACTTCGGTGCAAACTTGGCTGAGCATCAGGTTTTGGACATTAAGCTAAGCTGGCAGGCCACCCCCGAGTTGGCTTTCTTCACCCGGGTAGAAAATGCCCTGGATGAGGAATATCGGGAAGCCGCCGGCTACAATACCGCGCGCGCCGCCGCCTACGCCGGTGTAAGGTTGCAGTTCTAATGCAGCGGCTGCGGCCGGGCTATCTGCTCTGGGGCTTGGCCTTGTGCCTGCCCCTGGCGCTGTGGATGGCTTTGGCCGCCGGCTCCCAGTGGGCCAGCCCGCAAGCGCTGTGGTTCAGTCTCAGCGCCCAAGATGGATCAATCGACGCACTCATCATTAACTCTATTCGCCTGCCGCGCGCTGTGTTTGCAGTTTTAGTGGGTGCTATCCTAGCCACCGCCGGTGCGGTGATGCAGGGCCTGTTTCGCAATCCTTTAGCTGATCCGAGTCTAATTGGCGTCAATGGCGGCGCCTCGCTCGGTGCAAGTTTGGCACTGGTGGTCGGGCTGGGCCTAATTGGCCAGAGCCCCCTCGGCGATTTTATGCTAGTTGCGCTCGGTGCATTTGCCGGTGCCATCATGACCACCATACTGGTCTATCGTTTATCGGCTGCCGAGCAGGGCCACTCGGTAGCGATGATGTTATTGGCCGGCATCGCGGTCACCGCCTTTGCAGCGGCGGTCACCAACCTGCTGGAATACCTGGCCAGCAATGAACACCTGCGCCGCATCAGTATCTGGGAGATGGGCAGCCTAGAAGGTGTTAAAGCCTGGCAGCTAATATTGTTGGCGCTGTTGGGCGTTGGTTTTTTTGCCTTAACCCTAGCCAGGGCTCAAGCGCTTAATGCTCTGCTGTTGGGCGAGAGCGAAGCCCGCCACCTTGGCGTTGATGTGCAAGGCCTAAAACGCAGTATGATTATGGCGGTAGCACTGGTCACGGCGCTGGTGGTGGCACTGGCGGGCATCATCGGTTTTGTGGGCTTAATTGTGCCCCATGTGGTGCGCCTATTAATTGGACCCAATCACCGCTATTTATTGCCTGCCAGTGCTCTGGCCGGGGCGCTGTTGTTGCTCTTGGCCGATACCTTGGCGCGCACCATAGTGGCGCCGGCTGAGTTGCCGGTGGGGGTGGTTACCGCGCTAGCCGGTGCGCCTTTCTTTATCAGTTTATTGCGTCAGCGCCGGGCCATGTTCGGGGGCAGTGATGGCTGATACCATTTTAAACTTGCCCAACTTGAGTCTGGGCCCTGCAAATAAACCGCGTCTGGCGCCCCTAAATTTAGAGTTTTATGGCGGCCAGTTGGTGGCCCTGTTAGGCACCAATGGGGCGGGTAAATCCAGCCTGCTCAAACTGGCTAGCGGTGAATTGCGCAGCGATGCCGGTGAGCCGAGCTTCGGCGGTCGCAGACTGAGCCAATGGCTACCCGTGGAGCTGGCCCGGCACCTGGCCAGCTTGGGCCAGCAGTCGCCGTTGAACTTTCCCTACACGGCCCGAGAAGTGGTGGAGTTGG
>JAOXRV010000295.1 GCA_025800435.1 Cellvibrionaceae bacterium
CATCCCTAAAGGTGTACATGTCTCTAAACTTCCACCCAGTGTCTACGTGTAACAGGGGGAAGGGTGGCTTTGATGGGTGGAATGCTTTCATGGCCAAATGAAGCATTACCGCACTGTCCTTGCCGATAGAATAAAGCATTACTGGGTTTTCGGTTTTGGAAACAACCTCGCGCATAATTTGTATGCTTTCTGCTTCCAGCCGTTGTAGGTGTGTTAGTGCCATTGTGGTCCTCACATATGACTTGGTTTTAGGGGTGGGTGTAGGCCCTAAGCTGGGTTTGTATTCCTGCCAGCTTAATAGCTTAATCGTATCCTGTTGTGCCAGCCATTGCTGTATATCTTGCTGTTCGCTTAGTTCGCTGCTGTTAAGCGAAACCAGGGCTTTGGCCCCAATTTCTTCGCTTAAGCGGCTTAAAAAAGTCACAATGGTTTGGCTGCTGGGGGCGTGCTTGCAGCCCAGCCAGTAGCGTTTGCCTCTAAAATCTTGGGCCAATATAAACCAGCCGCCGGGGCTGCCTTTAAGCTGGGCCATGCCGCCTTTTAATATGCGGCAGCGGTAGGGCAGTTGGCCTTGGTCAAACTCCGGGTGTTTTTGCTTTAGCCATTCTTCGGGGCTAAGTGTGCTATCTAACTTGGGTATCTCTAGCCCCAGTTCTTTTATTAGGCGCTCGGCAGATTTTTTACTGTAGGCCTGTTGCTGCCGTTGCTGGCACCACTGGGCGACACGCTCAGTGTTCCACAGGGGGTAGCCTTGGGGTGGTTCGCTCAGTAAGGCCTCTGCTAGGGCGCTGTGCAGGCTATGTTCTTGCTCGGTGGCTTTTTTGCGGCCCCGCTTCTGGTTTTCTACCGCGCCCCAGCCGCCAAATTTAAAGTTTTTATAGGCTGAAATGATAGTGGGCGCTGAAAGCCCGGTTGCTTCGCTAGCTGCGGCCACGGTTTCGCCGTTAAGGCGCATAATAACTGCCTTTTTACGCAATTCTGCTAATTTGCTAACGCTGCGTTTATCGCTGGCCATGCTAAATCCTTTCGCTCGGTTTGTAATCATACGGGATCGGGGATACAATCTCAAACAATGGGTGTTAAATAAAAGATGTCCCAATATGTGGCCTTAACTTGAACATGGATTTTCATTCTTTACTCACGTTTTCTGTGCTGTTCGCCGTGCTGGCGTTGCTGATCTTTACCCGTATAGCGGCGGATATTATTCTGCTGGCTGGTTTAACCATTCTTATTGTTGCT
>JAOXRV010000325.1 GCA_025800435.1 Cellvibrionaceae bacterium
TTAAGCGCGGCGCAACTGGCCAGCGCCAGTGCCGGCAGCCCACTGGATATCAGCGGCGAAAGCCACGGTACCCTGCAAATTACCGGCTACAACCCCAGCACCGGGGTGATCAGTTACACCTATGACCCAGCCGGCAGCAATCAGGACCACAGCGGCGGCGAAGTCGAAGAAGCCTTGGCGGTTACCGTTACTGATAATGCCGGCGCCACTGCCAATGACACCCTTAATATCTTGATCACCGATACCGCCCCAACGGCGGTCGATGACAGTGATAGTGTCGGTGAAGATACCGTCTTTATTATCGGCTCGATCAAAGGCAATGATACGGATGGCGCCGACCCGGCCAGTATTACTGGTGCGGCAGTGGGCAGTAGCGCAGGACCTGTGGCGGACAATATCAGTGCCGGCGGCTCCGTCAACTTAATGGGTCAGTTCGGCCTTCTCGCTATTACCAGCACCGGCGGCTATCTCTATTACCCCAACGCTGCTGCCCAGGCGCTGAAACCAGGCGAAACCCGTATAGACCAATTTACCTATACGGTTAAAGATAACGATGGCGACAGTGACAGCGCGGTGTTAACCATTTCTGTTATTGGTGCCAGCGAAGGCAACCCAACGGTTACGGTTACTGACAACAATGGCCCCAGCACCACTGGCGATGAGTCCGTGGCCGAAGATATTGCCGGCAGCTTTAGCGGCAGCTTTAGTGTTAGCGCCCCGGATGGCTTGGCCAGCTTAAAAGTGGGCGATACCACCTTTACCGCGGCGCAACTGGCCAGTGCCAGTGCCGGCAGCCCACTTGAGGTAACAGGCGAGACCTATGGCACCATGCTGATCACCGGCTATAACGCCGGCACCGGCGCGGTGACATATACCTATGACCCAACTGGTAGTAATCAAGATCACAGCGGCGGCGAAGTCGAAGAAGCGCTGGCCATTACCGTCACCGACAGTGTTGGCGCCACGGCCAGTGATACCCTCAATATATTGATCACCGATACTGCCCCAACGGCGGTTGATGACGAACGTAGTGTCGATGAAGATGCCGTCTTTGTTAGCGGCTCGATCAAAGGCAACGATACCGATGGCGCCGACCCGGCCACTATTACCGGTGCCGCCTTGGGCAACAGTGCTGGCCCGGTGCCGGACAATATCAGCGCCGGTGGCTACCTCAGCTTAAACGGCGAGTATGGACTTCTCGCTATTACCAGTACCGGCGGCTATCTCTATTACCCCAATGAGAAAGCCCGGGCCCTTAACAGCGGTGAGATCGGGATTGATGAGTTTACCTATAAGGTCAAAGACAGCGATGGCGATAGTGACACGGCTGTGCTGAAGATCTCGGTGGTCGGCGAGGATGACGGTGCACCACCGGTACAAGGTGCCAACCACGAAATCGATATCTTTGTGGATGATATTGTGGTTAAAAAACTTGCCACTGGTTGGGTCGATGCGGTCGATGAAGCCGGTCGCTTATCTTATCCGGCCGCCAACCCGACCGATCAAAATGGCCCGGCCAATAATGGCCGTATCGACGGTGTAAATAACGATGGCGATGTCTGGATGGATCAGATTCGCTGGGGCACTCCGGTCACTGCCGGCAGGCGCTCGGGTTATGTGGTGGATGAGGTAGACGCCCTGACCAGCGATGCCGGCCAGCAGGTACAGCCCAATACCGACATCCAATTTGCAACTTTTACCCACCTTAACTTCCCAAGTCGCTCGGGTAATGACCTTTTGGCATCGGTCAAGATGGTGGTGCAGGCGACGGTCGTGATTAATGGTGCTGAGGTACCGGTGCAGTTTTATATTCAGATGACTCACGAAGAGACCTCCAATATTGAAGGTAACCCGGTAGCTTCGCGAGATATTATCACCCTGCCGAGCGAAGTGATCACCGTTAACGTGGCCAACCAGCAATACGATATTCGAATTGCCGGCCTGTTGGATTCCTCCGGCAATGCAGTAACAAAGATCTACACCAATGAAAATGCGGTGAATAACTTTACTGCGGTTGCTCGGATTGTGCCGAAAGAGTCGTCTTTGCCTTCGGTTGATGGCCAGATAGTGTTGAATACGCCGCCCAATCAATCGGCAACCGTTACCTGGAGCAAAAGCGGTGATATTGGCCCGGGTACCTTTACTGGCAACGCCGATGGTAGTTATACCTTTACGGTCGATTCCGATTATCGAAGTGCCGCCGCCGCTGGCGATGCCGACAGTGTCAGTGTCGATTTTACGGTTAACTACAGTGACGGCAGCACCCGTACCAATACGGTTACCATTAACTTGCGCGGTAAGCAGGTAGTGGCCGGTAGTGACGGTAATGACAACCCCTTAAACGGCACCAGTGATGCCGATGCTATTATTGCCGATTCCGGCAATGATAATGTATTTGCGGGTGACGGTGACGATAGCATTTATGGTAACCAAGGCAATGACCTGCTGCGCGGCGAGGTGGGTAACGATAGAATTTTCGGTGGACAAGGTGATGACGATCTGCGCGGTGGTCTAGGTAACGATTATCTCGATGGTGGGGTTGGCTCTGACCAATTAGAAGGGCATGGCGGCGCCGATACCTTCGTGCTCTATAATCGCACTCCTGGTAGTGGAGCCGTCGATGTGGTTAAAGACTTTGATGCAAGTGAAGGCGATGTGCTCGACTTCTCTGACCTGCTGGTTAGGGGACAAGCGAGTTTGCTGGATGGCTACCTGCATTTTGAGCAGGCCGGCAACGATATCATTATCCATGTCAACAGAGACGGTGATTATACTTCCGATACCCTGGAGACCGCCAAGGATGAATATACGGTGCGCATCCGAGACGCCGATGCCATCTTCCAGGGCGCTACCGATCAGGAAATTTTGCAGGACTTATTAAATGGCGGGCACCTTGATACCGTGTAATTTAAGTAATCCATAATTTTCTTGTAATACCCCGGGGCGGCCTCCAGTGCCGCCCCGGTATTGTTTTCCCGCTCGTTTTTCGACTCAAATATTCACATATATTCCTTTTAGCTGCCCTGGCAAATCTTGCTAGCCCGCTAACTATTTCGCACGTGGTCAGAATAGATGACGAGTGGATAATATCTTGTTGGTATTGTTGCTTGAGCATGGTTAGAATCTAAGCGCCAGCACTTGTCCAGGCATTATATTGGCCCGAGCTGCGGTGACTTTAATAAATCGTTTCTACTGAGGGGCTAATAATGGATAATTCTTCGGCGACTGGTACTGCTAAGCTTAACTCTGACACCTCCGCTTATAAAGGCGCAATAGTCGCGCAACAAGGGCAGGTAACTATTAACGGTGAAGTCGCCGCTAAAGATAGCGCTATAACCCAGGGCCAAGTACTGCAAACCGGCCCCGACTCGGTGGTACTTGTTCGCTTCCCCGATGGCGGCCTACTGGTGCTGGGTCACCAGCAATCGATTGAACTCTCGCCGCCCCTGCTGGCGCTGATTAAACAATCTGTGGCTGACCAGGGCGTCGATCAAAGCGTGGATTTTGAGCGCTTGCAAGAGGGTCTGGCGCAGGGCCTAAACCTGGAAGAGCTGCTACCCGCCGCCGCCGCTGGCGACACCAGCCCCACCAGCTCCGGCGCCGAGAGTGCGGTCGCCAGTGGGGTGCGCTTTGTGCTGACCGGCGATGAAACCATTCCCCTGGCCGGTTTTGAAACCAGTACCCGGGCCGCCGCCGAGGCCAGTGCCGAACAGCCCAATCAAGCCTACGACTCGGCCCCCGAAGCGGTGGATGACTTTGATGAAGTAAAAGCCACCGGCATCGCCACCGGTAACGTAGTGACCGGGCTAGACAGTGGTGCCCAAAGCGATGCCAACGATCTGGACGGCAGCGCCGATGACTCCGGTATTAACGGTTTTGCCGCAAGCGGCGCCGTGGTGGTTGGGGTAGCGCTGGGTGAGGATCAGGTCGTTATTGATAATGTTGGGGTAGGGGTCGAGCTGGTTTCCGACAAGGGTACCCTCACCCTCAATGCCGATGGTAGCTATGTCTATGTGCCCAACCGCGATGCCAGCGGCAGTGATGTGTTTAGTTACACCATTGTCGATGCGGACGATGATATCTCGACTGCCACCCTGACCATCGATATCGATGGCGTGCCGCTGTTGCAGGTGCCCACACCCATTAATGAAGGCAGTGATCCCAGCACATGGGTCAACACGGTTGACGATGCCGGCCTGCCCGGTGGTACCGGCGGTATTGCCAGCACCACCGGGGTGATCAGTTATTTACCCGGCGATGGTCTGCCCAGCGTCACCATTGGCGGTGTGCCCGTAATTGTGGATGGCCAGCTGCAAAACACCACCGTCGCGGGTGATTACGGTACCTTGACTATCACTTCGGTCACGCCGACCGGCATCAACTACACCTACACCCAAGACTCGCCCGCCGACCACAGCGGTGGCCAGGTTAATGAGTCTTTTGAAATTGTGATTGCCGATGCTGATGGCGATAACGACGATGATATTACGACCAATCTGTTGATTGAGATTTTAGATGATCAGCCACAGGCGCAAGATGATCTCGATGCGGTTGACAGCAGCCTGGTGGCCACTGGCAATGTGATCAGCGGCCAGGATATTGCCGGTGGTGATAGCAATGGCAGCGACGGCTCGGTCGACCTAGCCGGTGCCGATGGTGGGCTGAATATTGTCGGTGTGCAAGCTGGTGCCGTCGCCGTTGCCAGCAGTGGCGGTGTTGGTGTTGAGGTGGTATCGGCTAAAGGTACTTTGGTGATCAATGCCGACGGCAGTTACCGTTACCAAGCCAACCCCGGGGCGTTTGGGGAAGATGTGTTTACCTATACGGTGGCCGACGCCGATGGCAGCACTGATGTGGCAACTTTGGTGATCAATGTTGACGAAGCCAATGTGCTTGAAGACGGCAATGAAATCGCCCGTATATTCTCGGGCGAGACAGCCAGGGGTAGTGTGCTGAACGATACCTTCAATCCGGATGGCCCCGGGCCTGCGCTGGTGAGCGGCTTTAGTGTCAACGGTGTTGACTATAATCCGGGTGATACTGCTAGCATCAGTGGCGTGGGCAGCATCCGTATAGATGCGGATGGTCGCTACACCTTTGTTGCCGCCACCAATTTTGTCGGCGCCGTGCCCGATATCGAGTACACGGTGAGCGATGGCGCTAAAACCGATGACTCTTTTCTCAATGTCATTGTGAGCGATCCCAATCAGGGTCCGGTCAGTGGCGATGACAGTATAGTCGGCCAGCCTCCTGGTACCGCGGTGACGATCAATGTATTGGCCAATGACAGTGATCCCGATGGCAGTATTGATCCAAGTAGCTTAATTATTATCGGCAGCACTGGCGCCGGTGCCAGTCTGACGGTCCCCGGTCAAGGTGTGTGGAGTGTCGGTCCCGCCGCCGGTGAGATTAGCTTTACCCCTGAGCCGGGTTTTAGTGGTAATCCAACGCCAATCAGTTATCAAGTGAGCGATAACGATGGTGAGCCGGGCAATCCGGCGAGCGTGTCGGTAGTGTATCAGTCCGGTGTGACCACCCCCGCCGATAGCCTGGTTGAAGGCAGCAGCCTAAGCGGCAGTTTTATCGCCCAGGCCCCCGCCGGGCTGGATAAATTAACCATAGCCGGTACCGATGTGCCACTGGCCAGCCTGCAGGGCGCGGCCAGCACGGCGGTGCTGTTGCAGACCCCGCTGGGTACCCTGACAATTACTGGCTATGATCCGGTCACAGGCCAGGTGGATTACGACTATAGCCATAACGGCGCCTATATGGACCACTCCGCTGGCGATCCGGTCGACAGTATTACGGTGGAAGTTTATGAAAGCGGTAATCCGGTGCCAGTCGCCAATAGCACCCTGGCGATTACCATCACCGACACTGCCCCAACCGCAGTCGATGACATCAACAGTGTGGGTGAAGACAATACCCTCACTGGCCAAACCGTAAAAACCAACGATACCGATGGCGCCGACCCGGCCACCATTACCGGTGCCGCGTTGGGCAGCAGCGCAGGCCCGGTGGCGGACAATATCAGTGCCGGTGGTGATGTCACCCTCAACGGTACTTACGGTAGCCTCACC
>JAOXRV010000328.1 GCA_025800435.1 Cellvibrionaceae bacterium
CTTCCTATCTAACGGAGAAAGTGCCCCCTACCCCTCAAGCTGGGTTTTATCCCCGAAGTCCTGATCATAATTTTCCCCGGACAGCAGCACACATACCTCAATAAGCCTCCGGTTACTGAGAACGATTCTCACTATTGACCCGCAGCAGACCGAATGCTATGTTATAACATATTAAATTGATGGATCTTCCCATGTCCCAAGCAGCCCGTAACATCCCCTGGCAACAGCTGGGCGATGGCACTGCCCTCGCGCTCTCCTCTCTGTGCACTTTGCACTGTTTGGCATTGCCCTTTATTACCCTAAGTTTGCCATGGGCTGGTTGGGCTTTTTTTGAAACCGAGGCATTCCACCAAATCCTGTTATTTGGCGTTATCCCCGTCAGTCTGGTTAGCCTGGGCCTGGGTTGCCGGCGCCACCGAGGCTGGCACCTGCTGGGCGGCGGCATAGCCGGTATTGCCTGCCTGTTAGCAGCCACCCAAATTCATGAACTCGAACTGTCCCTAACCTTGCTCGGCAGTGCTATTATCGCCCTGGCCCATGTTGTCAATTACCGCCGCTGCCGCCAACAAGCGTGTCAGTGCCACGGTTAAAAACCTACGCTCGAACCAGGAAGTAAAACTATGCCCGCCGCTGCACCGCTACAGGCCGTGCCCTGCAATATTATCACCGGCTTTTTAGGGGTGGGCAAAACCTCGGCCATTTTGCAACTGCTTAAACACAAGCCAGCCGAAGAGCGCTGGGCGGTGTTGGTCAATGAGTTTGGCCAGGTGGGGATCGACGGCAGTATTTTACAGGGCCGCGAACAAGCCCAGCTGTTTGTAAAAGAAGTGCCCGGCGGCTGCATGTGCTGCACCGCCGGCCTGCCAATGCAAATCGCCCTGAACCAATTGCTGCAAAAAGCCCGCCCCCAGCGCTTGCTGATCGAGCCCACCGGGCTTGGCCACCCCGAGGAAATCCTCGCCACCCTGAGCTCGGAATTCTATCGCGAGGTGATTGATCTGCAGCGGGTAGTCACCCTGGTGGACGCCCGCCAACTGGTCGAGCCACGCTATTTAGAACACCCTGTTTACTGCCAACAGCTGGCCATTGCCGATGTGATTGTGGGTAATAAATCCGATTTGTATCAGCCCAGTGATCGTCAGCGTTTAAGCCAAGTAGTCGACCGCCTGACCAATAAACCCGAGTTAGTTTTTGGGCAGATGCACGGCCGTGGCGCGGCCCTGGCGCCAGAGCTTTTAGCCGGCCCCAGTCAATCGGCATTGAGCCAACCGCAGCGGCACCAACACGGTCACAGCCACAGCCACGAAAACCCAACCGAAGCTATTCCCAGCAGCGGCCACCTCAGCGCTAGCGGCAGCGGCGAAGGCTATCACAGCCAGGGCTGGCGCTTTAGCCCGACCAAGGTGTTTGACCGCGCCGCGCTCTACAATTTTTTAGCAGGTCTCTCAGCGCAGCGATTCAAGGGAGTGTTTATTACCGAGGAGGGGGTGTTTGGCTATAACTACGCCGGCGGCGCACTCAGCGAAATCGAGCTGGATGACTGTATGGAAAGCCGGCTGGAAATTATCGACACCAGCATAGACCCAGGCTGGGAGCAGCAATTATTGAACTGCCTCAGCCAAGCCTAGGGCATCTCTGAATAACTCGGTGGCGCTCAAACCTTGAGACAAGTACAAATGCGCTAGCAAGACAACGCGCTGCGCAATTGGTCCAGTGGGGTATAGCCGCGCAGCCGCGCAACTTCTTTACCATTTGGGTCCAGCACCAAGAGCCAGGGGGTGGTTTCAATATTGCCCAGCTGCTGTTTAAATTGTTGGCTGGCCCGGGCGGCGGGGATATCCGCCTTGGCCCGGCGCATCTCTTTAAGCAGTTGCATGCGCTTGCCGCGCAGTGCCACCGCCACCGGCTGAACCTGGGGGCAGGCCTGCTGCAGCTTGGCCAGGTCGCGCATTTGCAATACACACCAGCGGCAATCCGGCTCAATCAATACCGCCATCACCCAGCTGCCTTGGTAGGCCGCTAGATCTGCTGGGCTAGCTTGCTGCAAGCTGTGCAGCGGGGCAGCCGCGTAGCTACTCTGGTCGTTACCCTGGGCTTGAGCCCAGGGCAAGCACAGTAACAAGGCAATGGCGAAGAGTGCGCGCAACATTAGAACTGGTAGCTGACGCCGACATAGGCTTCACGACCGCGCAGCGGGCCGTAAATACCGATTACATCAAACTCACCGCCATCGTACACCAGCGGGGTTTCCATATCGGCGGCCTGGTTGTAATCAAACAGGTTGGTGGCACCGGCGTAAACCTGCCAGGCATCGGCAAATTCTTTGGCGATGCGGAAGTCCATCAGCCAGTAGCTGCCGGTCTTTTGTTTTTTCAGGTGTAAGCCGGCGGCGTCAAAGCTCGGGCTTTCGGGGGCACCGTATTCACTCAGGTCGCGGCTGGCTACCCAGCTGGCGGCCACGTAAACATCCCAGCCGTTATACTCCCAATCACCGCCTAGGGTTAAACGCTGCTCGACCGGAACCACACCAAAGGCCTGCTTAAAAGCGCTGTTGTAGTTGATGTTTTCGAGGGTCGCACTCAGGCTCAGATTGTCGCTCACGGGGTAGCTCATGGCGATATCCGCCACCACTACACTGGCGTCTTCGTTTAACTGCTCCAGCACCGGCACGTCATTCTCGTTTGCACCCAAAGTGGCCAGGTTTTCCACTTCGGTATAAGCCAGCGAGGCGGTCACCGCAATGCCGTCGGCCTCGTAACTCAAGGCGTAGCTGCCGGTCAAGGAGCGCTCTAAACTATCGATATCAATATCGAAGCCTTCGTCCTGATCGAGCAGGCCGTGGTCACTCTCAAAGAAAGACAACGGCGCACGGTAGCCGCGCCCGACCGATACCCGAGAGGTCCAGGCATCGCTGTGTAAATAACGCATATCCATACGCGGCGAAACAATGGTTTCGTCAACCTCAACACCGGCTTTGCTGGGGTCGATAAAATCGGCCTCGACATCGTCAAAACGCAGCGCCACAACCAGCTCTAACTGATCGTTGGGGGTCCAGGTATCCTGAATATACAGGCCCACATTATCGTAGTTAAAGCTATCGCTGACATAGTCGGGGGATGGGTTTTGGGTTTGCGAGCGCAGCTCCTCAAAGCGCGCATCGGCACCGAAGGTCAACAGGTGTTCGGCGCTGATTACCCAGTTAAAGCGCGCGTCGTAATGACGCATATCGTTATCGGCTTTATAGTCGAAACCTTCGTAAAAGGAATCTTGCTCGTGCTGGGTGTCGGCCAGGGTCAAGGTGCTGTTAAAGTCATCGTTAAACTCGTGCAGCCAGGTGATATAAGCCTCGCGCCGGGTGGTTTCGATCCACTCGGTGGTTTCCCAGGGCTTGCCGATAAACTGCTCGCGCACATCGTCGTTTACAAATAACTGCGCGCTCTCGCTGTTATCGGCGCGGTAACCGGCCAGCACACCTTTAAAGTTGGTGCTGGTGGGGCCACCAAAAATTTCCGAATCGACATGGGCCAAGCGCAGGGTAATATTATCTCGGTAGCCGAGGTCGTGGCTCACTCGCAGGGCGACATTTTTGTTTTCAAGCTCAGGGTTTTCGCTGACGCCATTGTTATCGCCATCGAACTGGTCGCGCTTATCGTATTGGGCCACCAGGCTCACTCCGGTGGCGCCATCTTCAGACAGCAGAGTACCCACGGCAGTGGCTTTACGGTAACCGTCTTCGCCGCCGGCCAGCTCAATTTTGCCACCGTTTTCGGTGGGCTCCAGCGAAACCAGGTTAATGGTGCCACCAATGGCCTCTGGGGCGGTCAGCGAGGCGCCGGCACCGCGGGCAATTTCAATGCTATCTAGGCCCGTGGCAGAGGCGCCGTCCAGACCGTAAAAACCGGACATCATGGTGTGCATGGGGATGCCGTCGATAAGAATGGTGGTGTGCTCGCCGCGCAGGCCATTGAGCATCACCCGCTTTACCCCACACATAGAGCATTCGTTATTAACCCGCACCCCGGGGGCCTCGGCAATGGCATCGGTCAAGTTGGCGGCATTGCTGCGCTCAATGCTCACACTGGAGAGCACCTCGGTCTTCTGGGTAATGTCTTTAAGCGCCCCAGCCTCGTACAGGCGGCGGCGCACACCCATTACGGTAACCTCCTCGATGGGGCCAGCTTGTTTTAATTGAGCGGCCTGCTGAGGGCTATCTTGGGCACTGGCTTGGGTGCCAATGGCAGCGGCCAGTGCCAGTAGAGGAAAGCTGGGTATAAAAGAGCGCATTTTTAAATCCTATCGGTCAAAATTTGTACAGGCTAAATCTTCGGGAAGAATCCCTTGGTTAATGGGCGGATATTGTATATTAGCGATAACGATTATCACATCGATTATTAATTGAAAAATGATTTAGGACAAAGATAACGCGGCAACACACAGTGCAGCCGCTCTTTAGGATTGGTACTTTAGAAGGAGTTTAGAAAGGGTTAAGGGTGTAGCCCTGCTGTTGCAATAAAGCGTGGGCAGTCATGGCCGACAGGGCCATTTTGACGCCGGGGTAGAGGTCACCTACGGCGATATCGTAATAGGCTGCGGTTTGCCCACACAGGTAGATATCCGTTTGATTATCCAGCAGGGCTTGAAGCAGGCCAGCATTAGGGTTTTTACCCAGTTTTTTGTTGCGCCTGGCGGTTTCAATTAATAAGTCATAGCTGGCCTTGCCGTGTACCACCAGTGCCAATTGAATATCTTCGGGCTTTGCGCCAGCAGCCACATGCATATTGATAAAACGAGCCAAGCTATCAATGCGCCGGTTAACCGTCTGCCCAGTGCTGGCCGCACTCAAATCAAACACCACCTTAAACTTGCTATTGTCGGGTATGGTTAGTACCCCCTGCAGCTCTCGGGCTATTTGGCCATAATCTTTAATTTGGGGCCCCCGTGAAAAAGCCCCGGCTTCGGCCCAACACACATTGGTGACCATAAGGCCCAATAAAACTGCTATGTACTTCACACTGACAACCTCGACTGCTTTTCGTAAGAAATTTCAACTTTCATCCGGCCGGCCTATTTAACCACCGAACCGATGGTTTTTATATTGCCTAGTCAACCGTATTGCAAACGTCTTCCACTTCCGTGGCATTCTTTATTTGCTCAATGCCCACGCCTTGCGGTGCTCTAGGCCTGAACATTGTCGGCCACCCAAGCTGAACGAAAACGACACACCCAGCCCAGGAAACGTGAACTGCCTCACA
>JAOXRV010000356.1 GCA_025800435.1 Cellvibrionaceae bacterium
TAGAGCTATAGGTTTCCCCAGGACAACACCTTGACCTTGTGGGCTTTACTGGTCAAACTACTGGATAAATTAACAGTGCTGCAGAGCTGGGTAAGTAAATGGCGGGTCAATTGCGGGTGCTGGGGGTCGACCCCGGCTCCCTAAAAACCGGTTTCGGGGTAATCGATGTGGCGGCGGGGCAAAATGCCTATATCGGCTCGGGGGTTATTCGCCTGCCAGCGGCCGAGCCTTTGCCGGCGCGCTTAAAGATTATCTTCGATTCGATGCTAGCGGTAATCGACGAGTATCAGCCCGATGAGGTGGCGGTTGAGCAGGTGTTTATGTCCAAGAGTGCGGGCTCTGCCCTGAAGTTGGGCCAGGCCCGTGGCGCCGCGATTGTGGCGGGCACTTTTCGCGATCTCTATGTGGCCGAGTACGAGGCCAAAAAGGTTAAGCAGTCGGTGGTGGGCAGCGGCGCCGCCGATAAACATCAGATGCAGCAGATGGTCAAAACTCTGCTCAAGCTATCGGCCGCACCCCAAGAGGACGCGGCCGATGCCCTGGCGGTGGCCCTGTGTCATATTAATACCCGCAGCCACATGCTGCGCATTAGCGATGCGCGCCAGTACCGGCGCGGTCGAATTGTCTAATAAAGAACGAAACAAGGAAGCCTTATGATCGGGCGTCTGGCCGGTGTATTGCTGGAAAAACAACTGCCCTGGGTGCTGGTGGATG
>JAOXRV010000372.1 GCA_025800435.1 Cellvibrionaceae bacterium
GTGCTCTCCGATCTAGGCTTGCCGCCCTTACCGGAGCCACTGCGCCCGCCCCTGGCCGGGCGGCGCTGGTCCCACTGCCCACCCCTGGCCCGCTGGGCGCGGCCGCGCTCAGCTGTGCGCGCGCCGCCATTGTTACGGCTGGGGATCAAGTGCTCGGGGCCGTCGCCTATCACATCCTCTCGCCCCATCTCCTTCAGGGCGCTGCGCAACATATCCCAGTTTTTGGCATCGTGGTAACGCAGCAGGGCTTTTTGCAAACGGCGCTGCTTATGGTCTTTGGGCACATAGAGACGGCGACCCTTATAGCTAAGCTTTTTCAGCGGATCGCGCTCGGCGTAGTACATGGCGGTGGCCAGGGCCATGGGCGAGGGGTAAAAGGTTTGCACCTGATCGACCCGGAATTTATTGCGCTTTAGCCACAGCGATAAATTGAGCATATCCTCGTCTTCACAGCCGGGGTGGGCGGCGATGAAGTAAGGGATCAAATATTGCTTCTTGCCCGCCTGCTTGGAAAACTTTTCGAACATTTTCTTAAAAGCATCGTAGGTACCGATACCGGGCTTCATCATCAAATCGAGCGGCCCGTCCTCGGTGTGCTCCGGCGCAATTTTTAAGTAGCCGCCCACATGGTGGGTGACCAGTTCTTTTACATACTCCGGGTCTTCTACCGCCAGGTCATAACGCAAACCCGAGGCGATGGAGACTTTTTTAATGCCCGGCAGTGCCCGGGCCTTGCGATACAACTCGGTGGTTTGCTTGTGGGAGGTCAGCAGGTTTTTGCAAATGCCCGGAAACACGCAGGACAGACGCCGGCAGCTGGCTTGAATCTCTTCGCTTTTGCAATTTAAAAAATACATATTGGCGGTGGGGCCACCGAGATCGGAGATCTGCCCGGCAAAGCCCGGCACCTTATCGCGAATATCTTCCAGCTCGCGCAGTACCGACTCCTGCGAGCGACTTTGAATAATGCGCCCCTCGTGCTCGGTGATGGAGCAAAAGCTACAGCCGCCAAAACAGCCGCGCATAATATTAACCGAGGTTTTAATCATCTCGTAGGCGGGAATATTGGCGTCGCCATAAACCGGGTGGGGCCGGCGCTGATAAAACAGGCCGAATACCCCGTCTATTTCTTCGGTGCTCAGGGGAATTGGCGGTGGGTTTACCCACAGCTCTTGCTTACCGTGTCGCTGCACCAACACCCGGGCATTGTGAGGGTTGGCCTCTTGGTGCAATACCCGCGAGGCGTGGGCGTACAGGGCCGAATCGGCGCGCACTTTTTCAAACGAGGGCAAACGGATATAGGTAAGCGTATTATCATAGCGCACCTGACCCTGTAGCGGCATCGGAATAATGCGAATTGGCTCGGCCGCGTCCGCCTCGCTTGCGCCACCGCTGTCACACTCGGGCTTTTGCTCGTAGTCGTAGGGGCTGCCGCCGTAGGCCTCGGCCAAATCTTCGATCTGTTTGGGCCAGTCGATACGGGTGGAGTCTACCTCGGTCCAGCCAGGGGGCAGCTGTTTGCGCACCACTACCGTGCCGCGCACATCGTCGAGCTGTGCGACCGGCTCGCCGGCGGCCAAGCGCTGCGCCACCTCGGCCAGGGCTCGCTCGGCATTGCCGTACAGTAATATATCCCCGGCCGCATCCAGCAGTACCGAGCGGCGCACTTCGTCGCTCCAGTAATCGTACTGGGCAATGCGGCGCAGGCTCGCTTCAATACCACCGAGCACAATGGGCACGTCACTATAGGCCTCTTTGCAGCGCTGGCTGTAGACGATTACCGCGCGGTCGGGACGTTTATTGGGCTCGGCATTTGGTGTGTAGGCGTCGTCGTTGCGCACCTTTAGATCAGCGGTGTAGCGGTTGATCATGGAATCCATATTGCCGCCGGAAATCCCAAAAAATAAATTGGGTTTACCCAGTGCCTTAAAGGGCTCTGTGGATTTCCAATCGGGCTGGGCGATAATGCCCACCCGAAAGCCCTGGGCCTCTAAAAAGCGGCCGATCACCGCCATGCCAAAACTGGGGTGGTCTACATAGGCATCGCCGCTGACGATAATGATGTCGCAGCTGTCCCAGCCAAGCTGGTCCATCTCTTCGCGCGACATCGGCAAAAACGGCGCGGTGCCGTAGCACTCGGCCCAGTATTTGGGGTATTCGAACAGGCCCGGGGCACGCTTGGGGCCGCGGACAGCTTGGCTAGAGGACTTAGACATTGTGGGGATATATCGGGCTAAACGGAACCTATTGTCCCAAAAAATCGGGCCGGCTACAAAGAGGGGCTTTGCGCGCTCTC
>JAOXRV010000388.1 GCA_025800435.1 Cellvibrionaceae bacterium
CAAAGCTTGATACGCCGCCGGATCGGTCTGCGCTAGTGCACTAAACTGTGCAGGTGTGATATTCCCTGCGGTAGCTGCTGCCGCAATAAAGGCATCGGACGCTTGTAATCCGGCAGCAACCGTTGGCCCAAACGTTGGTGAGAATGCAAACACCGGAGCCAAGCCACCCGCAGGGCTTGCCAGTGCCGCTGCCTTAATTTCAAATGGATTCAACGAAAATGCTTCACCAGTAGCAGGATTAACCAATGGTTGGTTGCCCACCGCCACAACATTATGGCCCACGATGCCACCAAGCGATAAGCCCATTAAATAGGTATTGCTCGGATCAAACATTGGCGAACGCGATGCCGCTGCATCGGCGGCGGCCGTATAGGTAATTGAAGCTTTAAGGGTGAGGAAGTCACTCACACTCTGGCGCAGATTATCGCGCACGCTCAGTAGTGAGCCAAAATTGGCATACACTGCCGCACTTCCATTAGCAAATTCCGCCCCATTACTGGCCGAGGTGGTTGTTAGCTCATAGGCTCCACCATCACCTGCATCCCAGCTTCGGCTACCATGTAGCGGCAAATCGATAGAAATGGTTGCCAAACCCGCTACAGCCATCGTTCCTGCGGCAGCAAGCCCTGTTTCTTTGAGCGAGCCAATGCCATGCACATACATCACCGTTGGCCAGCCCGTTGCGGGTTTGGTGACCGCTTCTCCGCGAATTGCACTTAATACCACCTCATCAGGCACGGTGATGAGAACATCAACACTTCGCATACTACGGATTGTAGGCACAGGGTTATAGCGAGTTAGGTGTCGCTCGGGATCGACCGGTGCAATCGAGCCATCGGCAAGGGTAAGATTAAAGTCCAGCCCAACCCATGCTGTGGGGTTACTTAACTGATCTGATGCGACACCTTGCGCAAGTGCCTGAGCCGCAAATGATTCTTGGCTCAGTGCGCCACTGGTTAATGCGCCACTAACAGCAATGGGGCTATCCCCTTCTGCGGTCCAAAATCCGTTAATTGCATCACAGCTCCCTTGTGAAGCGAGCTGCGCCGGTGAACATGTCGTTTTTTCGCTATCGAGCGGATCATAGTGAGGGTAGATGGACATATAAGGAAGCGCCAGCGACGCACGGTACACACGCGCGGCCGATGCTGCAAGGCCAGCAGGCGTTGCAATATCTAACCCTAATAGCTGTTGCGCCGTCTGCCCTGTATCTGTTACACCGCTCAGAACAGGTGACATATTCGCAATCATCAGCCGAACCGTTGAAAGCACAGCCCCTGCCGACTGCGTTGAAAATGGCATGGTATAAATCAGGGATGATTTATCTACTCCTTCAGCGGCTAACCCAGCTTCATAGCTATTCACGGCGGCCTGTAGTGCAAGCTGGGAGGCACTTCCAAGCGGCTGAGTGCTAATATCTTGCTGCAATAAAATGTACGTTTCAGATGGCTCAACCGCACGGCCAGCGGAGTCTTCTACCTGCCGCGTCACGGCCACGAGGTAGGAGGTTTCTGTTTTAAAAGGCTTAAGCGGCACTACCGCAATGCCTTTACTACTGGCTTGGGTTATGTAATCCAC
>JAOXRV010000389.1 GCA_025800435.1 Cellvibrionaceae bacterium
GAGAGCCTGTTGCAGTCTATCCCCAATGTAAACACTGCCAGTGGCGCCTCGCGCGGTCGTTTTTTCCAGATTCGCGGCATCGGTGAACGCTCGCAATTTGTCGAACCGGTGAACCCTTCGGTGGGCCTATTGTTAGACGGCATTGATATGAGCGGCCTGGGCGCCGCCGCATTGATGTTAGATACCCAGCAAGTTGAAGTACTGCGCGGCCCCCAAGGCACTTTATTTGGTGCCAATGCCCTTGCCGGCTTAATTCACATTAAAGCCAATGAGCCTAGCGACGTGTTTAGCGGCCAACTGGCGGCCAGCCTGGGCGAATTTGACAGCCGCGAGCTAAGTGCCACGGTCACTGGTCCATTGAGCGATTCCAGCGCTTACCGCCTGGCGGCCAAAACCAACCGCAGTGACGGCTATATGGAAAATCGCCACCTCGGTCGCGACGACACCGGCAAGATAGATGAAACCGCGCTGCGCGCCAAGCTGCGCTTTGAGCCGAGTGAAGACTTGCGTATCGATCTTACCGCACTCTATTTAGATGTTGATAATGGCTATGATCACTTTACCCTGGATAACAGCCGCAATACCTTGTCCGACCAGCCCGGCCACGATCGCCAGCAGAGCAAGGCAGTGGCGGCCAAGTTCGATTGGGCGCTGCACCCGGCGTATAAGCTGGATGCCAATATCGCCCTGGCCGACAGCGATATTGAATATGGCTACGACGAAGACTGGACCTACGAGGGCATTGACCCTTTAGGCTATAGTTCGGTCGATGATTACCAGCGCCAGCGCGATACGGTTAATATTGATGTGCGACTGATCTCTGCTGCGCAGGGGCGCCTGTTTAATGACAGCAGCGATTGGCTATTGGGCGTTTACTATTTCGACCAGCAAGAGGATCTGCTGCGCCAGTACACCTATGCAGACAGCGATTTTGGCAGCCGCTTTAATACCGAGCGCCAGGCCGTTTACGGTCAACTCGACAGCCAGCTAAGCGCTAATTTAAATCTGCTCAGCGGCCTGCGCTTTGAAAAGCACCGCAATGATTACCTCGACAGCCGGGCGATTGATGGTGCTAACGAAGAAGACTTATGGGGCGCAAAACTGGCCCTCAGTTATACCGTCGACAGCGCCAACAGTGTTTACGCCTTGCTCTCGCGCGGTTACAAGGCAGGCGGCTTTAATACCGATGGTACCCTGCCTGTTGAGCAGCGCAGTTTTGCTACCGAAACCCTGTGGAATTACGAGCTGGGCTATAAAGGGTTTTGGCCTGCGCTCGCTTTAAGTGCGCAACTGGCGCTGTTTTATCAAGACCGTGAAGACGTGCAGATCAAAAGCTCCAACCCGGTCGCCAGGGAAGATGGCAGCAGTGAGTTTATCGACTTTATCGATAACTCCGCCGCCGGTGAAAGCTATGGCCTGGAGTTATCTGCCCAGTGGCAAATCAGCCCCAGCGTGTCGGCCTATGGCAATCTTGGCCTGTTGCAAACCGAGTTGCAAGACAGCAGCCTAATTCGCCCAGGCGGCGATGCCGCCCAGGCGCCCGGCTACCAGTTTGCGCTGGGTTTGAATGCCGAGCTGGGCGCGGGTTGGTACACCAGTGCCGATGTGCTGGGCAAGGATGAGTTTTATTTTTCCGACAGCCACAATGCCAAGGCGCGGGATTATATTTTGCTCAATGCCAAGATCGGCTATCGTCAAGATGGCTGGGACATCAGCCTGTGGGGTAAAAACCTGGGCGATAAAGACTATTACACTCGCGGTTTTGGCGGTTTTGGTAATGACCCCCGCGATGGTTATATTGCCAGCGAATACTTCCAACTGGCTGCGCCGCGCCAGATCGGTGTCAGTGGGCGCTATCAATTTTAATGGAGGCTTTAGCATGAAACTAACCGTGGATATTAGTTTATACCCATTGCGCGAGCAGTTTATTGCGCCCATTCATGAGGTGATTGAAGGCTTTAAAGCTGAGCCTGGGGTAGAGGTCGAAACTGGCCCTACCTCAACCTTGTTGTGTGGTGACTACGACGCGGTTATGTCGGCCCTGCAAAACCAAATGCGCCGTTCCTTTGAACAGTACGGTCACTGTGTGTTTGTGGCCCGTTTTATTGGCCGTGATGTGCGCGAGCCGTGGGATAAAACCAAGGCGGGCGGCTAGTGGCGACTGAGCAGAACTGGTGGCAGCTTTTTTTAGAGCGCTTTAGCGAGCAGTTAGCCGGTACCGGCGCCATGGAACTGGTGGCGGTGGTGGCGGCGCTGTTATACCTGTTATTAGCGATGGCCGAAAAACGTGCCTGCTGGTACTTTGCTTTGCTCAGCACCACGATTTACACCGTTATCTTTTGGCAGGTTAGCCTGCTGATGGAATCGGCCCTCAATGTTTACTATATCGCCATGGCGATCTACGGTTGGTGGCAGTGGCGCCCTGGCAATAGCCGTGCCCAGCAGTCTGTGGCCATCCACCGTTGGGCCTGGCCCCAGCACGCCATGGCCATTGCCCTGGTATTGCTGCTCAGCTTGGCCAGTGGTTACGGCCTTAGCCAGTACAGCGAGGCGGCTTTTCCCTACCTGGATTCCTTCACCACTTGGGGGGCGGTAATTACCACATTTATGGTGGCGCGCAAGGTGTTGGAAAACTGGCTTTACTGGCTGGTGATTAACGGCACCAGTATGTTTCTATTTGTCGACCGGGGCCTGCTGTTTACCGTTGGGCTATTGGCCCTGTACCAAATTATAGTGGTGATTGGCTATATTCATTGGCAGCGTGCCATGGCCGAACACCGCAGGGTTGGGGCGGCTCATGCCTAAGGCCGCCGAGCTAAGCCTGGATCTGGCGCTGGCCCTGTTGCCGGAGCACTGGCAACATTCGCTCTGCCACCTGGGCAGTCTGGCCAGTATTAGCAATTACAATGATCTGCTGGAAACCACCTGCGGTCAGCGCTGGGTGCTGCGCCGCCAAGCTGCGGCGGTAGGGCGCTTGGGCTTAGACCGGGCTCAAGAACAGCGCTTGAGCCAGTGGGCAGGAGAACAGGGTATAGGCCCTGTATTGCTCTATGGGCATATCGACCACGGTATTTTGCTGAGCGAGTATATTACTCCCCAGCAAATCGATCCCAGCAGCGCCCTTTATATAAAAAAGTTGGCCGAGCGCCTTCAGCAGGTACACCACTGGGGCGCCCAGCGGCCGCTGCCCTTTGGCTGTCGTCAGTGGGATCTGCTTGAGCATCTGGATCACTACTGGGCCCAGTTATCGCCCATGTTCCAGGCCCAGCTGCTGCCGCCCCAAACCAGCTGGCCAGCACTGCGTGCATACACCGCTGAT
>JAOXRV010000391.1 GCA_025800435.1 Cellvibrionaceae bacterium
TTAAGTTTCAATACTCAGAAGAGCTTTCCGATGAAACTTATTTGGGCCTCAGTGATGCGGATTTTAACGCCGATCCAGATCGTCGTTATGGGCTTAGCCAGTTCGATGAAATGAACACTTACCACGCTGGTGCCTATATTCGCCACCGTATTGAGTTGCGCCCAGAACTAAGCCTAAACACCACCATTTACCGCAACCAATTTAAACGGGATTGGTACAAGGTGAAAGGCGTTGGCGGGCTGATCGACGATGTAAACCAAGGCAATGATAACGCCGCCAATGCCCAGGCCATTCTCAATGGCCAGGCCGATCTAGATAAAGCCGCCGTTAAATACAACAACCGCGACTACACCAGTGAGGGTATTCAAATGACCCTAGACTGGGAGCTGGGCCAGCACCAGCTGGAAATGGGTGCCCGCTACCACGAGGATGACGTCAGCCGCTACCAGCCCGAAGATATTTACCAGCAAATCAATGGCCAGTTGCAATTTGATTATCAAAAGGCTCCCAGCTCCAGCAACAACCGCTACGAAAAAGCTGAGGCCCTGGCCCTGCACCTGATGGACCGCTGGCAGCTGAACGACAAATTGACCTTAAACTTGGGCCTGCGCTACGAAGATATCGATACCGCCCAAACCCGTTACGCCAATGCCGAGCGCAGCGAAGTAGCCTCGCGCCGCAGCAACCAAATTAGCGAGCTGCTCTACAGTGCTGGCGCCACTTACGCCATTAACGATAACTGGCAACTGCTCGGCGGTGTGCACGAAGGCTTCTCCCCCACCTCGCCCAGCGCACGGGAAAATATCGACCCAGAAACCAGCACCAACTACGACTTAGGCCTGCGCTATTTTGGCGAACGCCTGAACGCTTCGGTGATTGGTTTTTACAGCGACTTTGCCAGCAGCGTTACCAACTGCTCGGTGGCCCGTCCCTGTGGCGATCAAACCAGCGGCGCGCGCAGCCAGGGCGAGGCCGAGGTCCAAGGCCTTGAGGTCACCGCCTCTGCCCAGTTATACCAAGGCGACAATCTGAGCATTCCCCTGCAGCTCAGCTACACCTATACGGATGCAGAAATTACCAACCCCAAAGATGGCGACAACCTAGCCGGTGATGTTTATGCCTATGTACCCGAAAACCAGTTTTACACCCAGCTAGGGGTCGAGCTGGACAATGGCATAGCCGGCTACCTCAGCGCCAGCTACGTGGATGAAATGTGCACCGATAACCTAGCCTGTGGCCGCAACGGCGTAGACCAGCGTTTTATTTATACCGACGATTACTGGGTGGTGGATGTTTCCGGCCACTGGCAAGTGAACCCCAGCACCAAGCTGTATCTAAAAGTCGACAACCTACTGGATAAACGCGCAATTGTTTCCCGCCACCCCGACGGCGCCCGCCCCAATAAGCCGCGCAGCGCGAGCATTGGCGTAAGCTTCAATTTTTAATTAAGCGCACTTATGGCGGCTCTATGAGCCGCCAGTTCAGGCTTTTCTTATCTACTCTAAAAGATCAAACGTAAATATCTTGGCTACCAATACCAACTTACTGAAGCATTAGTGCTTTCCCCACCCTTTGGCCGATAGCGGCCACGCCATAAGCACGGCTCAATAAGCTCATTAAACAAAGCACTATTAACAACGCATTATTAACAACACATGGCCGTGTGTACAATTGTGTAGATCATTATGAATAGCAGAGCTATAATAAAACAGCTTAAAGCAGAAGGCTGGCAGAGAGTCGGGGGTAAGGGTGATCACGAGAAGTATAAACACCCTATAAAACCCGGCCATGTTATCGTGCCCCACCCCAATAAAAATATTCCAGTGGGCACATTGCGCAATATATACCGGCAAGCCGGTTGGGATTGGTAAAATGATCTACCCCGCTTATGTACATTTAGGTGACAACACCCATGCCCACGGTATCACTCTGCCCGATTTTCAAGGCTGCTTTAGCGCGGCAGATGATTACGCAGATATTCCAAGTAAGGTACAAGAAGCAGTAGAGCTGCACTTTGAAGGCGAACACTTCGAGTTACCACAGCCATCCAGTATTGAAACACTTGAGCATAGCGGAGAATATACGGGCGGCATTTGGATGCTGATCGATATCGACACCTCCAAACTCGATACTAGACCAATGCGCCTAAACGTATCTCTACCAACCTACATTGTTAAACAAATGGATGACTATGCTGCACAAAACCACCTCAGCCGCAGCGCCTTAATTGTGAAGGCAGCTGAGTATTATTTGGCTGCAAAATAACTGACAAGAAGAAATTAAGAGATGGCCAGCACATACATAAGCCGGCCAACACAGTATTAAACTAAACGGCGACGGCGGGCAGCCACAATCAGGGGCATTATAGCGGCCATTAACAGCGCACCCCATACGGGCAACACGGGTACTGCTTGGAGGGTAGATGCACTTGCAGGAAACGGGCTCATGCGAGCTTCAAAGGTGCCAGAGATATTAGAAGCAAGCGCAAAAGTCACCGCACCGGCATCGGTATTAATACCGTTCCAGTTATCTACAATAGCAAAATTACTACTGCTCAGTGGGCCAATAGCAGTATCCAGGTTCCAGCCAGTTACACCGACACCCACACCATTATATAAGTCCGCCCCGCCGGAACCACCGCGACTAAAACCAACGGCATCCACACTGCGGTTTACAAACACCCGCGCACTGCTGCTAATGGTATAAACCGGGCCGCCGGCAAACTGGATCTCGGCTTGGTCTAAATTAACAAAATCCGCACCAGGGCCAGCGGCTTGAATATTACTGGTGTCGCCCTGACCTCGAATGGTAAAGGCGGTATCGGTATAACTATCACCACCCACTGTGGCCGTACCGCTACCGCTTATTTCAAAATAAATTGGCGCCGCCCATGTAACGGAACTGACCAACATCATTAACGCAACTAACAATATACGTTTCATGGTAAAAACTTCCTTCCTCTTTATAGACGCGTACAGACACTTGCATGAATCATTGAACATCAAACAAACCACAGCCAAACGACAGAGGCCGGCGCACCATAGCGCAATAACCATGCAGTGCCAATAACTTAAATCAAGATATTTCTGAAAATGCCTAACTCGGGCGCATACCCGCAGCCAAACAGATCTGATCCACCAAATCCTCCAGGCTTAAATCGCCATTCAAGTGAAACCAGTTAGAGGTTTCGGCCAGCGCGCCGCGCATAAAATGGCGCAGCAAAAAGGGCTCGACCTGGGTCCAGCCCTGGGCCTTGGCATCGGCCAGCACCTCGCGGTGCAGGCCCTCATAGCGCTGGCGCAGCTTGAGAATTTCGGCCTGGCTGTCGGCCGACAGGCAGCGCCACTCGGAGGTGAGCAGGGTAAAGCCAACCCCAGAAATGCCGTGAATGGCCTCTAACTCGCAGCGCACCAGCGCCCGAAAACGGGCCGGGGTCGTTTCCAGCTTCGCCACCGCCGATTCCATTCGCGCCAGGCAGGTCAGAATCGCCTCGGCCATAACCGCTTTAAGAATGCTCTCTTTATTGGGAAAGTGGTGAAAGATACTGCCCGATAAAATACCGACCTCGGCGGCAATATCGCGCACCGTGGTGCCGGCAAAGCCCTTTTGCTTAAACAGCTGGGCCGATGCCGCCAACAGCCTGCCCTTGGGGGAGGCCGGATCGGTGACCAGGCCCTGGCTGACAAGCTGGGCGAGTTCGGCTTGCTGGGTTTGACTGGGCTGGGCTTGGCTCATTGAGCGTCTCTCTTTCTTCTATATACAGGCATAAATTTAAGGCATTGGCTAAAACCGGGCTAAAAGATCATAGCTGTCGGCGACATTAGCCAAATTTCGGACAAAATAGCCAGGGGGCGCAGTTTACCGCCTAATTTGGCCAAAGGCTGCCTAAAAATTCAAACCACCTTATTGACAACCAAGCGCCCGCTTGGTTACTGTGGCATTATCAATACCAAGCGCTTGCTTGGCAAGCATTGATTGCCACTCAAGTTAAAAACCAGATACCAATAAGCGGGAGAACCCCTATGTCCGATAAGGCCGTCATTACCTGTTCCCTAACCGGTGTATTAACCGACCCCAAGCAACACCCGGTGCCCGTTGCCGTTAAAGAGATGGCCGATTCCGCCCGCGATGCCTATAACGCCGGCGCCAGCTGCATGCATATACACTTTCGCAAGCAGGAGGAAGGCCAGGGCCATATGCCCAGTTGGGAGCCCGAGGTGGCAGTGGCCATGTCCGACGCCATTCGCGCAGCCTGCCCCGATGTCATGCTCAACTTCACCACCGGCGTGCCCGGCCGCAAGCAAGAAGGCCCAATGGCCTGTGTGCGCGCCGGCAAACCCGAAATTGCCGCCCTCAATGCGGGCAGCCTTAACTACTTAAAAGTGCGCAGCAATGGCAGCTGGGCCTGGCCCCCCATGCTGTTCGATAACCCGGTTGAAAAAATTCAAGAAATGCTGGACTGCATGGCCGAGACCGGCACCCGCCCCGAGTTTGAATGCTTTGACGTGGGTATTGTGCGCTCGGTCAATATGTTCCAAGACGTGGGCATGGTCGATAAAGCCTCCTATAACTTTGTTATGGGTGTCGCCTCCGGTATGCCTTGCGACCCAGCCCTGCTGGAGTTGGTGGTTGGCTATATGAAGCCCGGCTCCAGCTGGCAGACCACCCTGATCGGCCGCCAGGAAATCTGGGATACCCATCGCAAAACCGCCGAGCTCGGTGGCAATCTTCGTACCGGCGTGGAAGACACCTTCTACCTGCCCGACGGCAGCAAAACCAGCGGCAACGGCCAACTGATTGAAGCCTTGGCCACTGTCGCCCGGGAAGCCGGGCGCGAAGTCGCCAGCCCACAAGAAGCCCGCGAACTGTTCCTGTAAGAGGTAACGCAACATGTCTTACCAATCCACCCTAGCGGCCGGCAGCTTTGCCGGCCAAACCATTGTGGTCACCGGCGGCGGCAGCGGCATCGGTCGTTGCACCGCCCACGAGCTGGCCAGCCTCGGCGCCAAGGTGCTACTGCTGGGGCGCACCCTTGAAAAGCTGGAAAAAGTCGCCGCCGAAATCGCCGAAGACGGCGGTGTGGCCGAGTGCTATAGCCTCGATATTCGCGACGAAGAAAAAGTGACCGCCACCGTCAGCGCCATGCTCGAAAACAATGCGCGTATCCACGGCCTGGTTAACAATGCCGGCGGCCAGTTCCCCTCGCCCTTAGAGGCCATCAGCCAAAACGGTTTTGAAACCGTGGTGCGTTCCAATTTAGTGGGTGGTTTTTTAATGGCGCGGGAGCTGTACAAACAGCACTTCCAGGCCAATGGCGGCAATATTGTTAACGTCACCGCCGACAACCTCAACGGCATGCCCGGCATGGGCCACTCCGGTGCCGCCCGCGCCGGCATGGAAAATTTTACCAAAACCGCCGCCTGGGAGTGGGGCCGCTACGGCGTGCGCGTCAACGCAGTCGCCCCCGGTTGGGTCGCCTCCTCGGGTTTTGATACCTACCCGGATTGGATGAAAGAAGGCATTCGCAACCTAAAAAACCACGTGCCCCTGGGGCGTATTGCCAGCGAGGCCGAGATCGCCTCGGTAATGTGCTTTTTATTGAGCAAAGGCGCCAATTTTATTTCTGGCCAGGTATTGCGGGTCGACGGCGCCGCCAGCTTCGGCTCGGCCCAGGCGGTGTTCCCATTGCCACCGGGCAAGCGCGACAACAGCCAAACTTATAACGGTTTCCACCGCGCCGAACTGCCACAAGTTCTTAAAGATTAAACCCAAGCAAGATTACTAGATCCAGTGAGTGCATCCTATGCCCATCATCGAATCACAAATCGATAGCAACTCAGAAGAGTTTGCCCAAAACCAAGCGGCCATGCAGGCCGCCCTCGACACTGTTCGAGAGATTGAAGACAAGGTCTACCAGACCGAACTCAGTAAAAAAGAGCGCTACGCCAAACGCAATATGATTTTACCGCGCGAGCGCCTGGCCAAGCTGCTCGACCCGGGCGCCCCCTATCTGGAGCTGTCCTCCCTGGCCGGCTACAAAATGTACGACGATAAAGACGGCACCGGCGCCGGTGCCGGTTCCATCTGCGGCATCGGCTATGTCAGCGGTGTGCGCTGTATGGTACGCGCCGATAACTACGCGGTTAAAGGCGGCACCGTCACCCCCATCGGCCTGGAAAAAGCCCTGCGTATGCAGCAGATCTCGATGGACAATAAACTGCCCTGTATCACCCTGGCCCAGAGCGGCGGCGCCAATCTCACCTACGCCGCAGATACCTTTGCCCCCGGCGGTCGCGGCTTTGCCAACCAGGCGCGCCAATCAGCGGCGGGCATTCCCCAGGTAACGGTAGTACACGGCAGCGCCACCGCCGG
>JAOXRV010000407.1 GCA_025800435.1 Cellvibrionaceae bacterium
CCCCCCATATCTGCCGCAGCCTATGGGCAGCGCTGGGCAAACAGGGCGATGTAATTGACGCCCCCTGGCCAAGGGCCGACGAAAGCGCCCTGGTACAAAGCAGTATTATGCTGGTGGTACAAGTCAATGGTAAGGTGCGCAGTAAGATTACCGTGGCCGCCGACGCGGACGATAACAGCATTATCGAAGCCGCCAAGGCCGACCCCAATGTGGCCAAGTTTTTGGTCGATAAAGAAATTAAAATGTGCAAGGTTATCCCCAATAAACTGGTGACCTTTGCGGTGAAATAAGCCGGAGTAGGCCATGGCCAAACTGAGCAAACTGTTACTAATCACCCTGCTGGCGCTGCTAAGCGCCTGCGGCTGGCAACTGCGCGGCCAGGAAACCCTGGGCCTGAATATCGGCAAACTCTACGTCAGCAGTAGCGACACCGAGCTGCTAAACGACCTTAAAGCTGCGCTTAAACGCAGCGGGGTAGAGCTGAGCCCCGGCATGAGCGAGGCCGACTACCACTTGCTGCTGGCCCCCAATCGCTTTGAGCGACGCACCGCAGCGGTGGGCAGCCAGATTTTGGCGGCCGAATACGAGCTGACCATGCAACTGCGCTACCAAATTGCCCAGAATGCGGATAAGCCATACCTGGATAAGGCCAAGGCCCACACCATTCGCAGCTACGCCTACGACCCCAATAATACCTTGGGCAAGGCCCAGGAAGAGCGCATTCTGCGCCGGGAAATGCGCGCCGACCTAATCGCCCAGATTATGCGCCGCCTGGCCCTGATCAAACCCAGCCAAGCCAACTAGGCCACATGGCTAAGCTGCGACCCGAACAACTGGCGGCCAGTGTTAAAAAAGGCCTGCAAAGTATTTACATCATCAGCGGTGACGAGCCGCTGCTGGTTCAAGAGGCCTGCGACGGCCTGCGCCAAGCGGCCAAAGAACAAGGCTTTAGCGAGCGCGAGGTACACCATGTAGAACGCAGCTTTGACTGGAACCAACTGCTTGAAGGCGCCAACGCCCTGTCCCTGTTTGCCGAAAAAAAATTAATCGAGTTAAACATCCCCAGTGGCAAACCCGGCACCGAGGGCAGCAAAGCCCTGCAAGCCTATTGCGACAATATCAACCCGGATAATTTACTGCTGATCATCAGTAGCAAGCTGGACCAAAACCAACAGCGCAGCAAATGGTTTAAAGCTCTGGAAAAACACGGCCCAAGCGTACAGGTATGGCCAATTAAAGCAGCCCAGCTGCCCCACTGGGTGAACCAACGCCTAAACCAAGCCGGCCTAAACGCCGACCCCCAAGCGGTAGAGATTTTATGCGCACGGGTAGAAGGCAATTTATTGGCTGCCGCCCAGGAAATTGAAAAGCTAAAACTGCTGGCCGAAGACGGCTTTATCAGCCAAGAGCTGATGAACAGCGTGGTCGCCAATAGCGCCCGCTACGATATTTTCGATTTGGCCGACAAGGCCCTAATGGGCGACGCCCAGGCCTGTGTACGCACCCTGCAAGGCCTTAAAGCAGAAGGCACCGATGCCATTCCCATCCTCTGGGCACTGGCGCGCGAGGTGCGCAGCCTAAACCAGATTGCCCACGCCCAAAGCCAGGGCCAAAGCTTTGACTGGGCCGCCAAAAATGCCGGCGTTTGGGATAAGCGCAGACCCATGGTGCAAGCCGCCCTGCGCCGCCTCTCACCGCCCCAGCTGGAGCTACTGCTGCGCCAGGCAAACGGCATCGACAAGGCCGCTAAGGGCATGCGCAAAGCCGATGCCTGGAGCGAGCTGCTAGACCTATGCCTGTGCCTGTGTGGCAAACAAGCCCTACACCCCAGCCTGCAACGTCTGGCGCTAACCTTATAATGAGCGCCGATACCCTATTGCAGCTGGGCCAGCAGAGCTGGCAACTGCAACGCTACCCAGCCCAAGCTAATGACCCGCTGCGTGCCTGGGATGCGGCTGATGAATATATCTTGCAACATATCCAAGACAAGATAGAAGCCGGGCAAAGCTTGCTTATACTTAACGACAGCTTCGGCGCCCTGGCAACAGCCTTAGCCCAATACCGCCCCCATTGCCTAACTGACTCCTACCTAAGCCAACAAGCCTGCCGGGCCAATTTACAAAACAATTTACAAACCCATGGCATTGAGCCAACGCAAGTCTATATTGATAACGATTTAACTTGGCCAGAGCAGCAGTTTGACTGGGTGCTGATAAAAATACCCAAAAGCCATGCGCTGCTCGATGAGCAACTGCGCAGAGCAAAAGCCTTGTTAAAACCCAAGGGAAAAGTGGTGGCTGGCATTATGGCCAAATACCTACAGCGCAGCACGGTCGAAATTTTCAACAACTGTATCGGCCCCGCCCACAGCTCACTGGCCCAAAAAAAAGCCCGCCTGGTACTGGCAGATAACAATGGCGAGGCCCCAGCGGAACCCGAATTAAGCGCGCTTAAACTGCCTGAGCTAAGTTTACATTTAGTCAGCCACGCCGGTGTTTTCGCACAGGGCAAACTGGATATCGGCAGCCGCTTTATGCTGGAGCATCTGCCTAGTCGCGGCGACTATCAAAACATTATCGACTTAGGTTGCGGCAATGGTCTGCTGGGCATTCGCGCCGCACAACTCTACCCCAATGCCAATATTAGTTTTTACGATGAATCCTACCGCGCCCTAGACTCGGCCCGGATTAACTGCGAACATAACTTGCAACACAAAGGCGAGCTAGCCTTTACCCACACCGACTGCCTAGAAGGCGCCAAGCCCAACAGCGCCGATCTGATTCTAAACAACCCACCCTTCCACCAACAACAAACGGTAGGCGACCATATTGCCCGGCGTATGTTTAGCCAGAGCAAACGAGTATTAAAACCAGGCGGGGAATTTTGGCTGGTGGGCAACCGGCATTTAGGCTACCACCAGCGTTTGAAAAAACTGTTTGGCAATTGCACCAGGGTCGCAGGGAATAGCAAATTTGTGGTGCTTAAAGCCTTAAAAAACTAGGGCACCTCTGAATTACCGACCACCCAGCGGCAGCTGACCAAAGTGCGCCCGAATCCGCTCTGAACTCAGCAGGTAGGACGACAGCACAATGTAAAGGGTACACTCAATCGCATACGCCAGATAGCGGCCTGGGTTGGTCATAAAATCGAAGGTTTGAATAAAGCACATTGAAGCCAGCATGCCGTACAGCAAAATCATTAGCAGGGGCGTGTAAGCCCAGCGTTTAATATAACCGACCAGGTAAACAGCGCCCGTTAAGCTAATCAGCAGCCAGTGCAAAAACTGGGTGCCCGCTGGAA
>JAOXRV010000408.1 GCA_025800435.1 Cellvibrionaceae bacterium
TAGAGCCAGATCATCAGCAAGACACCGCTGAGGCTATACACCAGATTTGACTATAGCTCGTGATCGCCCTCCTGAAGGTGTGACTTTACTTTGCTTGTTCTGCGGCAACCTCCTTACTGGAAATGGTCAACTATATTCCCTCACCCAGGCTAGTGCCCCATCACTATCGGCTTGGGGAATATGAGTGGCCAGAAGAGAGCCTTGAGCAAACACCACTCGAACGTATTAAGGCGGAGCAGCTACCGGATAACTGGAACTGTTACCCCTACCCCAGAACCACCCAAGATATCGGTTCGGCTTGGCTAAAGCAGAATAAAGCTACTGGCTTAATGCTGTCCTCGGCAACCTCGCCGTTTGCCTCTGAGTATATTGTTGTGGTGAACCCGGCACATGAAGACACACAGGCTATTAAGCTGGTCAACACCACCGAAAAAATCTACTCCGGACGAATTTTTAGCCGTAGCTAAATGATTTATCTAAGCACGACCCGCTCGGCTCGAACAAAAAGCTTAAGATAGGTTAAGAGCCATCGAATGCGGTGCTTAGATGGCTTAAGATAAAATTTCAATTCTCGATCACCACACTCAATCACCACAATAGGAATAACATGGATACCATTGACGCTGTAAAAACCCGGATCTCCACTCGGGCGTATTTGGATGAACCCATCAGCCGGGATGCGGTTGAGGAAATCTTGGATATCGCCCGCTACTCGCCCTCTAGCTCTAACCTGCAACCCTGGGGCACCATTGTGGTCAGTGGCGATGAGCGCCGGGCGATTACCGATTTGGCCCTCAATACCATGATGGCCAACCCCAAGGGCGAAGACGATGAATACCCCATCTACCCCGCCGATTTGCCACAGCAGTATCAAGACCGTCGCGCCGGGGTCGGCAAAGCCATGTACGAGCTAATGGGCATAGAGCGCCAGGACGAGGCCGCGCGCCAGGCCTGGGCGATGGATAACTTTAATTTTTACGGCGCACCGGTGGCCATCTTTTTTACCATTGACCGCTTGCACGGGCGCAACCAGTGGGCCTCTTTGGGAATGTTTATGCAAACCGTTTGCCTGGTGGCGCACGCCAAGGGCTATGGCACTTGCATGCAAGAGATTTGGGCCATGGTGCGCAAAAGCTTACACAGCCATCTGCATCTGCCCGACAATGAGGTTATCTACGCCGGCATGGCGCTGGGTGTGGCGGATAAATCCAAAACCATTAATACCCTTCGCACCGAGCGCGAACCGGTGGCTAACTTCTCTCGCTTTATTGGCTTTTAGCAACACCGCCATAGCGCCCCCAATAACACACTGGAAATGCATCGCCGATGGGTTTCCAGTCGCTGTCCTTTACACCGCATTTTAATACCTGACCACGATCAATTCACAAAAAAGCACACGCCCATTACCTACTAATGAATTAGCAATAAAATAAAATCTAATATTTTATTCTTGTTTTTTCTGATCCTGCTGGTTTTAACAAACTGTCCCGCTAGTATCTGCCCACAGGTGTGCCAGAGCCAAATTGACACGCCTAAAATGCAACAAGCAAGACCACAACAAGCACAATGATTGAATCGCCAGGGCTTAAGCAAAGCCACAGATTCAATTGCATATACCAGTCTATTACGACACTCATACAACAGGTAATTAGGGAGCTAATATGTCTAGCGAAACCGCTAAACCAGCCACCAAACCCGGCACTAAAACACCCGAGCCGGTGATACTGCCGGATAACGCATTTATCTTCGACGCCGGCAGTATGGATACCGCCACCCCCACTATTCGCGGCTATGCCAGCGCCAATACCGACGTCATAGTCACGGTAGAAGGCCAGACCTACGCCACCGTATCTGACCAGCGCGGCAGCTGGGCCATCGATATTGATAGCCCCCTGCCCCAGGGCGAGGTGGTCGTTGCCGCCCGTGCCGAAACGCCCCAGGGCGATATGTATTTTGCCTACCGGATCAATATTAACGCCGAGGCGGTGATCGAGCCGGCCCCTGAGGCCAGCCCCGAAACCAGTAGCATTGCCGCCGCCCCTGCCAATAGCCGGGCGCTAGAACCAAGCCCGGCCGCCGCGGCCAGCCGCAACAACCCCGACCCAGCCAATATCGAAACCATTGAAGACAATGTCGGTAAATACCAGGGCGTGCTGGCCAACGGCGCTCACACCGATGACGACATTCCCCTGTTAAAGGGCAAGGTAGAGCCGGGCTACAGCGTTTTAATCTACGATAACGGTGTGTTTTTAGAGGAGGTGTTCGCCGATTTTAACGACGGCAGCTGGCGCTACTCACCGACCACGGCCCTGCCCGAGGGCGAGCATAACTTTACCATTGAGGTAAGGGATTTTAACGGCAATACCAGCGTTCGCAGCGAGCCCTATAGCATTACCGTCGACCGCTCGATTGCGCCCCCCACCATTGAGCGCGCGCTCGACAATGTCGGCAATCAAACCGGCCCCCTGGGCAATGGCGCCAATACCGATGATGCCACCCCAACCCTACAGGGCAAGGCCGAGGCCGGCGCCGAGGTCGAAATATTTATCGACGGCAACAGCGCCGGCAGCGTCACCGCCGACGCCAATGGCGACTGGGCGTTTACCCCGGCCCAAGCGCTGGCCGATGGCCAGCACGAATTTAGCGCCATTCAAACCGACCTGGCCAGCAACACCAGCGGCCAGTCTCAAACCTTTAATTTAAACCTGGCCACCAATAATGCGCCGGACGCCCGCGACGACAGCGCCACCACTAAAAAAGGCGAGCCAATCAAGATCGACGTGCTGGCCAATGATTCAGACCCAGATGGCGATGCCATTGCAGTGACTCGCATTGTCAGCCAGGGGCAATACGGCCAAGCGGTGGTGAACGTTGACGGCACCATAAGTTATACCCCCAACGATGAAAACACCGACGCCACCGACACCTTTAGCTACGAAATTGCCGACGGTAAAGGCGGCACCGATACCGCCGAAGTCTCGGTAGAGTTAGAGCCCGGACTTCGCAAACCCACCATTGATCTGGCCGCCAGTTCAGACTCAGGCTGGTATGACGACGACGATATTACCAATGACTTGACGCCATTATTCCAAGGCACCGCCTCGCCCGGGGCCTCCGTAACGATTCAGGTGGGAAAATCCTCTTACACCAGCACTACTGCCGATGCCGAGGGTAATTGGAGCGTTGAGGTAGACTTAACTAGCTGGGCTCGTTGGCTCGACCACACTGGGACACAATTGGATATACGGGCCATTAGCTACTTTGCTGATGACCAAAGCAATCAAGATAAGGTAGCCAACTCAGATATTCTAACGGTGACCTTTGATAACCAATTGTATTGGTCTGTGCAATTTCATGGCGATGGCATAAAATATCGTGATGAGGCCGGCCAGTTTCGCTACACGGTACAAGCCCTGGAAACCATGGAATATGAAATCCGGTATACCGACAATAAAAATGTGCGCTACGAGTTTAAAGACATTGTCGACGCCGGTAGACACACTGTTTACCCCAACGTCTCGCCCGACTGGAGCTGGGGCCGCAACAACGCCTATGTGTCCGCCACCGACGTGGCAGGTAATTACAACTTCTATACTTACAAGTTCTGGTCCGATTATAACGAACAACGGCCGGTAATCGTGAACCGACGTCACTATGACCCCATCGCCGCTCTGGAAGATGGCGGTTATATTGTCACCTACCTGCAATTTGATGAAAGCGGCAGCAATGGCTTTGAGCTGTTATCCCAGCGCTATGATGCCGCCGGCCAAACCGTGGGTGATGCGGTAACGGTCAACAGCCACAGCCAGGGCGACCAAATCAACAGCGATGTGGTCGGCCTGGCCGATGGTGGCTATGTGGTAAGC
>JAOXRV010000410.1 GCA_025800435.1 Cellvibrionaceae bacterium
AGGACTCCTTTAGTGATGGCCTGTTGGATTGCCCCCACTACACCCGCCCCGAAGTATTCGAGGGCAGGGCGGTGCCGCCGGTATTGTTATCGGGTAATCACGACAAGATTCGCCAGTGGCGACTCAAACAAGCATTGGGCAGAACCTGGCAGCGACGGCCAGAACTGCTGGCAAACAAAACGTTAAACGAGGAGCAGCAGCGGCTGCTGGCCGAATACAAGGCCGACCTCGAACAAAATTGATCTCGCTGTGAAGCGATATTGGGATGACTTTTAAGGAGTCAATCATGAGCAACAAAATTATTCAGGAACTGAATAACGAACAAATGAAGAAAGATGTCCCCGAGTTTTCACCCGGTGACACCATCGTTGTTCAGGTAAAAGTAAAAGAAGGCAACCGCGAGCGTCTGCAGGCCTTCGAAGGTGTGGTTATTGGCAAGCGCAACCGCGGCTTAAACTCCGCTTTTACCGTGCGTAAGATCTCTCACGGTGTTGGTGTAGAGCGTACCTTCCAGCTGCACTCGCCACTGGTTGACAGCATCCAGGTTAAGCGTCGCGGTGACGTGCGCCAGGCCAAGCTGTACTACCTGCGCAACCTGACTGGTAAAGCTGCCCGTATTAAAGAGAAGCTTAGCTAAGCATCGCTTTAACGTGCACAAAAAAACCGGCTACACGCCGATTTTTTTGTGCCCCAAGTTTGCCGACAGCAATTTTGTCACTATTGCCCTCAACTGATGTAGATGGTCAGTTATTTGATGGGAATTGTCAGTTTTCCTAGTATGTTGGCGTGCTAATTTAATCGCCTATATCTCTGGCTACAGGTAACAAGATGAGCTTATTTGAACAGGATACCCAATTAGAAGAACTGGCCGATGGCCACTATCGGGCCCAGGTTTCCGGCAACTGGTCTATTATGCACGCCCCCAATGGCGGCTATTTAATGGCACTGCTGGGCAAGGCAATGGGGCTCTATGCCAGCCAGCCGGCGCCGACCCAAATTACCGTTAACTACAGCGGTAAAACCGAAGAGGCCAAGCCGCTGGATATTTATGTGCGCCGCTTCGGCCAGAGCCGCCAGTTCGACCGGCTTGAGGCCACTGCCAAGCAGGGCGATAAAACCGTGTTGAAAGCCATGGGCACCTTTATGGCAGGCTATGAGGGCCACTCTTACAGTGAAGAGCGGCTGAGCCAACTTTCGCCTATCGAAGCGTGCAGTGCCCGCGCCGGAATACCCGGCCTGCCGGTGTTTGATAATGTCGAAATGCGTGTAGACCCAGCGGTGGCTGGCTGGATGACAGGGCAGACGGTTGACTCGCCCGAGATCTACGGTTGGATGCGAGTGCCCTCGATCGAGGCCTGGTCACCAACATCTATTATGCTGGCATGTGATACTTGCCCACCTTCTATATTTGTCAGCAAGGGTGCGCTGGGTTGGGTGCCGACAATCGAAATGAGTGTGCACATTAAAGCCATTCCTACAACCGAGTGGTTAAAGGTGCGCTTTCACAGCAAATACCTGGGCAGTACTCTATTGCAGGAAGATGGTGAGCTGTGGGATGAAAACGACAACCTAGTGGCGGTATCGCGCCAGCTGGCCCAGTTTATTAAGGCGAAATAACTGAGTAGTTAGCAGAAGGTGGGAGCCTGTTTATATAGCATCGGCCTACCTACGTCACTCCCGCGAAAACGCACTGCCGTCCGGGGATAAAATCCAGCTTGAGGGGTAGGGGGCTTGGCCTGTAGTTCGTAGGCTTCCGACCAATTTGCTTGGAGCAAATTTGGGCTTGGCCGCAGGCTGAGCACCTGGATGGTGCGAACCCATGAAACGGGGGCAGCTGCATGGATGCAGCGTTTTCGAGCGGAAGGGTAAGCCCCCTATAAAGCTCACGGCAAAAGAACACAGAATTTTGAGTCCAGTCATACAACATTGCTCGTCAGGCTGTACCGCTCAAGGCTTGTAGAAAAATTGGCAGATTTTCCCCGGACAGTAGTGCGTTTTCACGGGAATGACGGTAAGCGAGCTTAGTTTTTGAGTTCAATAGCAGCTCTTTTCCCAGCTAAGCCAGAGCTTACCTGGCCCTTAGCACTTAGGCTTGTAAGCCTTCTGCCCCGATACTCGTTTTACCGTCTCGATCTGTACCATCATATTGGGCGCATCCCGAAATTGGCCCTGGTATTTGCCGCGGTTTAAATCGGCAATGGCCTTGGCGATGCTCATGCCTTTTATCACCTTGCCAAACACCGCATAACCATCGTTGCCGCTGCGCGCGTTGAGGTGGCTGTTGTTGTTAACATTGATATAAAACTGGGCCGAGGCGGAGTTGATGTCCCGGGTGCGAGCCATGGCCACGGTGCCACAGCTATTGGTCAGGCCGTTGTCCGATTCGTTGATAATGGGCTCGTCCGGTTCTTTTGTGCTGAAGTCGTAGCGAAAGCCGCCGGTTTGAATCATAAACTTGGGGATTACCCGGTGAAAAATCAAACCGTCGTAAAAGTGTTTATCGACATACTGCAAAAAGTTAGCCACCGAAATTGGCGCCCGCTCTGGGTATAGCTCAATAATCATTTCACCCATATTGGTTTTAATTAACACCTGGGGCTTGGGCGCGGCAAAGGCAAGGCTGCTGCTTACCGCAACTACGCTTACCAGGGCGACAATAAAACGCTTCATTTACTTTCCTTAATTCAGAGGTAACCTAGCAGGCTGTTGAAAAACTACCTGCGTTGCTTCAGCTGCGTTAAAAATGGGCTCAAAATGCTCATTTATTACCTATAAACTCCGCTTTTTCGCCCATTTTTGCCTTGCTGAAGCTGCCTCGCAAACGTTTTTCAACAGCCTGCTAGGCTTTTTAGCCCCACTCGGAGCGACGTTTGGTTGGACGAATAGCCGGAACAATCATGGCAATTAATACGCCCAGCAATACAGCGCCGGCGCCGTACATAAACCATTTTTGGCTGCTTTCTTTTTTCAGACGTTCGTTTTCGGCCTTGGCTACATCCAGCTCGGTTTGCAACAGCTGGTGGTCTTTGGCCAGTTGTTGGTAGTTGTTGTTGAGGTCGATGGCGCTGGCAGAAATTTGTTTAATTTGGCTTAGTTCGCTGCTTAAGCTACTGACACCTTGTTCGGAATCGGTCAGTTGAGCGCGCAGCTGTTGGTTTTCCTGCTCCAGTTTTTGCAGCTGTTCCGAGGCTTTACCGGCTTGGTCTTTGCTGCGCTCGGCTTGACGCTTGGCCATCTCCAGGCGGATGGCGGCAATCGGGGTGTCGGAGACATATTGGTTGGGAATCCAGCCGACAATACCCTCATCGGTTTCAACCTGTGTCCACTGTTCATTGGCATCTATGTAGCGCAGTTTGGTACCGCTTTTTAGGCCTCTGTGTAAAATGCTATGACCGCTGGTGGGGCCTTTGCGTACCGGCACATAAAACACATCGGATATCCAAACGGATTTTTGGGCCAGGCTAGGGGGTGCCAATAGGGCAAGGGCCAGACCACTTAGGGCGCAAATTCGGCTTACTGTATTTAACACGATAGATCTCTTGTCTGTTTTTATGTCGCGCTGGCTCATAACATCAGTTAAGGCCAAATTGCGTGACTTGTCTAATTTTAAGGCAAGACCTTTTTATAAGGCTTCACCGCCACCTTGGCGTAAACGCCGGCTGCCATATAGGGAG
>JAOXRV010000414.1 GCA_025800435.1 Cellvibrionaceae bacterium
GCTTGGTTGAGGTTGCTGTGTTTGGCGGTATTCATCACTCTCTCTCCTCTTTAATCGGCTCTTTCCGCTGCTGACGTCGCAGACTAGCGGCGGATAACGCCGACGCTCAGGCCTTCAATGGCGAACTCTTGCTCGCGCAGATCTACCTCAATGGTTGAAAACTCCTGGTTTTCTGGGTGCAGGTAAACCAGCGGCTGGTTGCTCAGTTTCTCGTAACGCTTAACGGTTACCTCATCGTTTACCCGGGCCACAACGATTTGGCCGTTGCGGGCCATTTCAGTCTTGTGCACCGCCAGTAGGTCGCCGTCTAAGATGCCGATATCCTTCATGCTCTCGCCCTGCACCTTGAGTAAAAAGTCCGCACTGGGGCTGAAAAAGGCGCCGGGGATATCGCAGTAGTCCTCAATATTCTCGGTGGCAAGGATGGGGTTACCCGCCGCTACGCGCCCCACCAGGGGGATACCCTGTTGCTCTATCGGCAGGCGGATACCGCGAGAGGCACCGGCGATCATTTCGATAACGCCTTTGCGCGCCAGGGCTTTTAGGTGCTCTTCTGCGGCGTTGGCGGAGCGAAAACCGAGTTCCTGGGCAATCTCAGCCCGAGTCGGTGGGTAGCCGGTGTCGTCGATATAACGCTTGATAAGATCCAGTACCTGTTGCTGGCGAGCGGTTAGCTTGATCATGGCAGTAGCCTCTGCGTCTGTTTATTTATACAGTAGCTGTGATTCTATACAGTGTTTTTTAAATTGCAAGTAAAAATACTGATATTTATACAGTGGTGCAAGGGCTGGTGGCGCTAGGCTAGGCGGCGGCTAGTTGGCGTTTTGTTTGGGGGCAGAACGAAAAAGGCCGGCATATAGCCGGCCTTAGTATTGGGTAGTGCCCGAGGCGACTTAAATCGCCAGCTTACTGCGCAACATACCCATTGAGTTGTAGATCCGATACTCGGCCAGCTTTTGATTGTAGCTGGCGCGGATCAGGTTGCGCTTAGCGTCGACCACTTCGTTTTCGGTGTTGAGCAGGTCGAGCAGGGTGCGGCGGCCAATATTAAATTGCTTAATATAGGCTTCCTTGGTGGCTTGGGCCGAATCGACGTGGGCCTGCAGATACTGCAGTTGGGTGCTGACAGACTCAAACGCGGTCCAGGACAGGCGCAGGCCTTCGACAACCTGGCGGCTGGTGTTGTCGCGTACATCTTTAGACTCTTCCAGCAGGTGGGCTGTCTGGCGCTTGCGAGCTAGGTCGGCACCACCGTTGTAAAGGTTGTAGCGCATGCGCAAGGCGACGATCTGGTTTTCGTTGTCACCCTCGATACCACCTGTGTCTTCGTTCCAGCTGGCGTTGGCCTCCAGTCGTACATCGGGCCAGAATGGCGCGTTGGCGGCTTCACGCTGGGCCATTGTTGCGCGCACGTCGGCGTGGGCAGTTTGCATGGTAGGGTGCACATCCAGGGCCAGCTCAACCGCGTCTTCGAGACTGGCGGGTAGGTCGATGCCGTTGCTGGGCATGGACATATTCTCGATTTCTGGCATTACTCCGGTTACCCGGTAGTAGTTGGTCACCGCATCCATCACATTGGCTTGGGCGACAACCACATTGCCCTCAGCCAGGGCCAAACGAGCGGCAATCTGGTCGAGATCGGCGCGGCTGCCAACACCGGACTGATTGCGCAGGGTCATCTGGTCGTAGATGCTGCGGTGCTCTTGCAGAGAGGCCTCTGCCAGTTTGAGCAAATCAGTTTGGGACATTAAGGCGAGATAGACCTCAGAGGTGCGAAGGGCTATATTCTCTTCGGTGGTGTTTAAATTGTGATCTGCGCTCTGGGTGCGAGCCCTTTGGCGGCGTACTTCAGAGCGAGTGGCAAAGCCGTCGAAGATCATTTGCCTGGCGGAGATGGAAGTCTC
>JAOXRV010000415.1 GCA_025800435.1 Cellvibrionaceae bacterium
CTCGAAGGTTGATCATGAAGCCGCCTTTGCCCGGTTGAATATAGTCATCATTGGGGAAATGGCTGATCAGAGAATAGGGGTTTGCTTTGGGTTCATCCGCCCATGCCATTTGTGGGCCATATTGCCCATCAATACCCAAAATGTCGCGATACCATGCACGGGTCGCTTCTGGGTCTTTAGCCACATAAAATATCCCGCCAAGCCCGGTGATGCGCGGTGTTGCATTGTGCGTCATTGCGATGCCTCCTTGTTGCGCCCTTTATACCAAGTGCGGGCATAGTGGGCCTGTGTGGCGCAATAGGGAAGGGGCAGTGCAGTTTAGAATTGCGTGGTAAAGGCAACCAGTTCTTCAGGCAGGATATCAAGCACGAAGATTTCAATCACTTTGTCAAAGCCGGTAAGAACCATGAGCCCCACGATCAACAATGCCGCGCCAAAGATGGGTTTGGCATAGCGGGCCAATGTTCGCAGCGCTTTGCCCCGTTCACCCAATGCGCGGCGCGATCCATAGGCAAAAGCAAGGATGGATGTCGCAACGCCCATGCCAAAGGTGAGGAATATCAGGAAGGCGCTGGCCAGGCTCTCTCCCTGACTGGCTGCGGCAATGGCCACGCCCAATGTCGGGCCAACGCATGGCGCCCAGACAAGCCCCAGCAGCAAACCGACCAGATATTGGCCGATAATGCCGTCAGAGCTGACCTTTTCCAATTGTTGGTTACCCGCATTGGTAAGCGGGGCTGCTGCTGCGCTAAGCGCGGCTTGCGCTTGT
>JAOXRV010000421.1 GCA_025800435.1 Cellvibrionaceae bacterium
AAATTGAGTGCAATACGCAAGCGGTAGGCGGCGGAGGAGCGAAAATAGCTGTAGAGTTTCATGGCGGCTTACCTTATTTGACTTCCTGTTGCTCGCACACAGTATGCAGCTGCAAGGTGCAGAGCTTTGTGTCGGCTGAGGGTTCTGGGGGCTTGGGAGGCAGGACGCCGGACGAGAGCTACAGGGATGTATTTATCGCGTCCCCCAGAACCCTCGGCCGACACAAAGCTCGGTATCGAAGCCCATTAACTATAAATTCGTTACACCTTGGCGGGCAAAACAGTACCGGCCGCTTCACCAAAACCAATCCGGGCGGCGCCCTCGCGCTGACAGAAACCGCGAATCACAATGGTGTCGCCATCTTCCAAAAAGGCGCGGCTTTCACCATTGGGCAAAGTCACTGGGTTTTTACCGCCGCAGGTCAGCTCGATCATAGCACAAGCTTGCTCGGCGTTGGGGCCGGATAGAGTGCCAGTGCCCAAAAGATCGCCTGGCTGCATATTACAACCGTTAACCGAGTGGTGGCTAACCATCTGCGCCATTGTCCAGTAACTGTATTTAAAGTTTGAAGTGGCCAGGCTGGTGGCGGCCTCGCCGGCTTCGCGCATGGCCGCGGTCTGGATCAACACATCCAGCGCCACATCCACACCGCCCTCGGCGTTGTTGGCATCGCTGTCTAAATAGGGCAGCGGCTGGGGGTCCTCAGCGGGGTGGCTAAAGGCCGCCCGGAAAGGCGCCAGAGCCTCGGTGGTGACAATCCAGGGCGAAATGGTCGAGGCAAAGTTCTTGGCCAAAAAAGGCCCCAGCGGCTGGTACTCCCAAGCTTGAATGTCCCGCGCTGACCAGTCATTAAATAAGCACATACCAAAAATATGATCTTCGGCATCGTCAATCGCAATGGTTTCACCCAGCTCATTACCGGCGCCGATAAACACGCCCATTTCCAATTCAAAATCCAACCGCTTACAAGGCCCAAGGCTGGGCTCGGCCGCATCGGGCGCCTTGGTTTGACCGCAAGGGCGGGGGAAGCTCTGGCCGGAAACCCCGATAGAAGAAGAGCGACCGTGGTAGCCGATCGGAATCCATTTATAGTTGGGCAGCAGCGGGTTATCGGGGCGGAACAGGGCGCCGATATTGGTGGCGTGATAGACCGAGGCGTAAAAATCGGTGTAGTCACCCACCACACAGGGCATACCGTACTCGGCTTCGGCCTGGGGCACTAGGCAGCCTTTAAGGCTGGCCTCTAGGGCAGAACCGGCGCCCAGGGCCGAGGATAAGGCGGCGCGCAAGCCGCTCCAGGCGGTTTTGCCCATGGCCATAAACTCGTTGAGCTTATCTTTGGCGGCGGCCTCCAGCGCCGGCTGCACCTCGGCCGAGAACACACCGCTTTGGGCGGCGGCTTTTAAATCCAAAATTTGGTCGCCGATGGCGACGCCACCGCGCATGGCTTCATTGCTGCCCCGGCGACGAAAGCTGGCAAAGGGCAGGTTTTGAATGGGGAAATCGGTGCTGCCATCGTTGGCACTGGCGACCCAGCTTTGCAAGCTGGGGTCGTGGGTTTTATTTAACTGGGGCATGATTAATTCCGTATTGTCGTTATCAGTTTATTGGCCGGCGTCTGCCTGGCCATTGTAGATTTTTTTAAGCCCCTGCCAACAGTTGGGGTAATTGCGCTGGCGGCTGGGGCCCTCTAGGGCGAATTTCGACAGCGCAAAAGCGTAGCGAGATTCAAACATAAAGGCCATGGTATTTTCGTAGCGTTGGGGTGCCAGCTCGGCATTGCTGGCCTTTTCAAATACCGCCGCTTCGGGGCCGTGGGGCGACATGCAATTGTGCAAGCTGCAGCCGCCGG
>JAOXRV010000437.1 GCA_025800435.1 Cellvibrionaceae bacterium
GGTGACGGCGGCACCGGCGCCGCGCCCCAATCACTGATCGATTTTATGGGCTTGCCAATAAAACGCAGCCTGCCGATGGTGGTGGATGTGCTGACTGAGTTCGGCCTGCGCCAGCGCATTCGTATTATCGCCTCGGGCAAGCTGGTCAACCCTGCCGATGTGGCCTGGGCCCTGTGTACCGGCGCCGATGTGGCGGTATCGGCCCGGGGCTTTATGTTTTCACTCGGTTGTATCCAGGCTTTGCAGTGCAATAAAAACACCTGCCCCACCGGCATCACCACCCACAATAAAGATTTGCAGGAGGGCTTGGTGCTCAGTGATAAATCCGAGCGAGTGGCCCACTACGCCAAAAATCTATTGAAAGAGCTGGAGATTATTTCTCACTCAGTTGGGGTGAGTAAGCCAACGGACCTAAACCGCAGCCATATTCATATTATTAACGAGGAGGGTTTGCCCGAGGCGATGGAAGAGACCTTTCCACTGCCAACCGTGCGCGAAGAATACCGCTAGGATAGCCCTGGCGCACTGCTGTTCGGGGGAAATATATGCCCCGCCTTCGGGGATAAAACCCAGCTTGAGGGGTAGGGGCACTTTCTCCGTTCCAAAGCGCTGCATCCATGCAGCTGCGCCCGTTCATCCGGAGCCTAGTCACTGCGAAAGCACCCCTACCCCTCAAGCTTACATCTCGCAGAACTCCCAGCTGCTGGGATCTGACCGAGACACTATCTGCCAGCACTATTTTAGAG
>JAOXRV010000444.1 GCA_025800435.1 Cellvibrionaceae bacterium
GCTTGGGATATTTGTGACGGCAGCGGTGAGGTATTGGCCGGCGTGGCCTTACACAATAGTTTTGAACCCTATTTCGCCGAGCATTTACCCTGGCCTCTGGTGTCGGTCAAATTGCAGGCCGGGCCCATCGTCTACGCCCACGGGGCAGAAGCCGATTTGCCAGCGGGCACAGCGGTTACTATTGAAAACCGCCAAGACAGTAGTGGCGCCGGTGTGTTCTGGGCCCAGCCCCTTAATCGTGCAGGAGATTAATATGAGTGAAGCCATAAAGACGGCCTTGGTCACCGGTGGAAGCACCGGTATCGGCGCCAGTATTTGCCGGGACTTTTTGCAGCGCGGCTACCGGGTCATTAATTTGGCGCGCCGCCCGCTGCAACTCGATGAGCAATCTCAGCAGGAGCGCTTAGTCAATATTGCTGTCGACTTAACCGACCGCGAAGCCACCAAAGCCGTCGCCGCAGAGATTAAAGCCAATTATCAAGTGACCACCTTTGTCCACAATGCCGGCGTGATCAAAGCCAATTTGCTCGAAGATGTCGATTTGGATGAGTTGGACTAT
>JAOXRV010000464.1 GCA_025800435.1 Cellvibrionaceae bacterium
CTTGCTTTTTGGCCGAGTCGTTGCGAGCTGCATCGATTTTATCGAGGTAAGCCTGATTCACATCGCCGGTAATATAGTCACCGGTAAATACCGAGCACTCAAATTGTTTAATATCGGGGTTGCCCTCTTCCGAGGCCGCCACCAGATCTGCCAAGTCCTGGTAGATTAGCCAATCGGCGCCGATCTCTTCACACACTTGCTCGGTGGTTTGGCCGCCGGCAATCAGCTCGCTGGCCGAGGGCATATCAATACCGTAAACATTGGGGTATTTAACCGCAGGCGCGGCCGAGGCGAAATAAACTTTTTTGGCACCGGCATCCCGGGCCATTTGAATAATCTGCTGGCAGGTGGTGCCGCGCACAATCGAGTCGTCCACCAGCAGTACATTCTTGCCCTGAAACTCAAGCTCGATGGCATTGAGCTTTTGGCGCACTGATTTTTTGCGCTGCTGCTGACCGGGCATAATAAAGGTACGGCCGATATAGCGGTTCTTAACCAGGCCTTCGCGGAACTTTACGCTCAAATTGTGTGCCAGTGCCTGGCCCGCCACACGGCTGCTATCTGGAATGGGTATAACCACATCGATATCGTGGTTGGGGCGCTCGCGCAGAATCTTATCGGCCAGTTTTTCGCCCTGACGCAGGCGCGATTTATACACCGATACACCGTCGATAATGGAATCCGGACGAGCAAAGTATACATGTTCAAAAATACAGGGGGCCAAATTGACCTGCTCGGCACAGATGCGGCTGTGAACCTCGCCTTCGGTACTGATAAAAATAGCCTCACCTGGGGCCACATCGCGCTCGATGGTGTAACCGGACACATCCAGCGCTACGCTTTCAGAGGCGATCATATACTCGGGGCCGGCGGCGGTTTCGCGGCTGCCGTATACCAGTGGGCGAATACCGTGCGGATCGCGAAACGCGACAATGCCGTAGTTGGCAATCAAGGCCACACAGGCGTAGCCACCGCGCACCCGCTTATGCAGTGCCGCAACTGCGGTAAAAATATCCTCGGCTGTGGGCACGGCTTTATTTTGCTCGGCCAATTCGTGGGCAAATACATTGAGCAGCAGCTCGGAATCGGAATCGGTATTGACGTGGCGCAAATCGGTCTGGTGCAGATCGCGCTCTACGTCATCGGTATTGGTGAGGTTACCATTGTGAGCCAGGGCAATACCGTAGGGAGAGTTTACATAAAAGGGCTGGGCCTGGGCCGGGCCGGAGCTGCCGGCGGTTGGGTAGCGCACATGGCCGATACCGTAGTTGCCGATCAGGCGCTGCATATGGCGGCTGCGAAACACATCGCTGACCAAGCCGTTAGCCTTATGCTGGGCCAGACGGCCCTGGTGACAAGTCATAATGCCGGCCGCATCCTGCCCCCGGTGCTGCAACATGGTCAAGGCATCGTATAACTGTAAATTAACGTCTGCCTTGCCGACAATTCCAACCACACCACACATTGTGAACGCTCCAACTCTATAATCTTGCTTATACAGGCTATCTAAGGGGCTTAAAACAAACTTTTAAACCAGCTAAAAAATCGATTGGCCAGCTCGGTAGCCTGGCTTTCCATCCCACTGAAATAAGCCACCAAAGGCGATTGCTGCCACCAGGGGTCTTGGCTTACGGGTAAAATCTTGGGCAGTAAAATTACCGCGGCCAATACAATCACTACGCCGCGCAGGCCACCAAACACCAGCCCCAAGATACGATCGGTACCGGACAGGCCAGCGGCTCGCACCACTTGGGTGAGCAGGTAGTTGAGCATGGAGCCGACGATTAAGGTGGCAAAGAATAAAATAGCAAAAGCGGCCAGCTCGCGCAGGGAGGGGGTACTGAGCCAGCCCCCCAACAGCGGCGCCAAGTCACTCTTAAAAGCGGAGGCAATGATAAAGGCGGCGGCGAAATTAACCAGGGACAGGGCCTCTTTGACCAGGCCGCGGATGGCGCCCACTATGGATGACAGCAGGATAATGCCCAGTATCAGCCAGTCCGCCCAGATAAATGTCATGCTGCTGCTCAAACCTGTCCTCACAAGCCGCCCGCGCCGGGGCCTTCAGAATGGGCGCATTCTACCAGAGCTTAGTGCCGCTTCACACTAATATATCACCCTGGGCAACGCCCCCTTAGCGACGCCTGCTTAGGGCTCAAAGCGGCGGATAATAGCATTCACATTAAGGGCCTTATCCAGCTCGCGCTTGAGTTTTTCGACCTGACGACGACTGGTCTTGGGGCCTACTAAGACTCTGTAGATGGGGCCTTTGGGGGTTTTTATCTGTCGATAATAGGCGCGGTAGTCGCGCCTCTTGAGGCGCTTGACCAAATCCTCGGCCTTGGTTTTAGAACTGGAACTGACCACCTGCAACACCCAGGCGTTGGGCAGGCCTTTCTCATCCAGTATCGGTTCGGGCTTGGGTGTTGGCTTAAGTTCAGGCTTAGGCTTGGGCTTGGGTTTTGGCTTAAGTTCAGGCTTAGGCTTAAGTTCAGGCTTAGGCTCGGGGGCTGGTTTAGGCTCGGGGGCTGGTTTAGGCTCGGCTTTTGGCGCCGGCTCTGGGCTGGTCGCCGGGGCCGCTGTCACAGCGGCCACTGCCCGCTCTGAGTTGGGCTCATCTTTTGGCACAAACATCTCTCCCGGCTCTGGCGCCGGGCTTATGCCTTCGGGCCGGGTGGGCTCGGCAAATTGCTTGTGGTCAATATCGGGCTTAGGGGGTATTTGAGTGCTGCTATCAACTTGGTGGCTGTCGGGGCGGTCGAATAAACCGGGCACCAAAACCAGGGCAACGGCTGTCAGCACCAGCGCCCCCACCAATCGTTGCTTTAAACCGTCATCCACGTTATTTGTCCACTTTTCATTGCTGGCACCCCGAGGGGCACGGGTTGTGTTCTACTGCACTGAACAGCCCTGTTCAGAAAAGTAAGCCAGGGCCGCTGCGACCGTAAAAAACGAGCCCATTATCAAAATTTCATCGCCCTCGGCGCTGGCCGCAAGGGCCGTTTCCATGGCGCTGGCAACGCTATCGGCCACCTCGGCAGCAAAGCCCTGCCGCTGCAATACCGAGTATAGGTTTTTGGCGCTGATAGCTCTAGGGTTATTTGCTAGCTCACAGGCGTACACCCGCGCCGCGCGACCTAACCAGGGGGCCATAATTTCGGCCGCTTCCTTATCGGCCATCATCGCCACGATTAGCTGTCGCCGCGCACTGCCACCGGCAGTCCAGGCCAACTGCTGCAAAAGGTGCTCACTGGCGGCGGGGTTGTGGGCCACATCTAAGACCCAGCGGCGCCCGGCAAATTCCATCGGCTGACAGCGGCCGCGCAGAATAAGCCCAGACAGAGCCCGCTGGCAGTCCTGCTCAGCAGGCAGCAGCTTGAGTATTTCCAGTGTTTGCAGCGCCGCCACCACACTCGGCAGCGGTAATGTTAAGGCGGGCAACTGCAGCGACTGCTGCTGCAGTTGTATCTGCCAGCCGCCGTTATCGAGCCGCTGCCAATTAAAATCTTCACCGGCCTGGTACAGTTGACTACCGAGGCGCCGGGCGCTGTCGGCCACCGCCGCCGGGGGTTCAAACATCGCGCACAGCGCCGGCCGGCCGGGCCGAAAAATACCGGCCTTTTCAGTGGCAATTTGCTCCAGGTTATCGCCCAGCCAATCCTGGTGATCGAGCGCCACCGAGGTCAGTATGGCCACATCGGGGTCAATAATATTAACCGCGTCCAGGCGCCCACCCAGGCCCACCTCAAGCAATACAAACTGCACCTTGGC
>JAOXRV010000473.1 GCA_025800435.1 Cellvibrionaceae bacterium
TAAAGACAGCTGGCCCGGCCAGATGCGCACTATTTATGGCGATCACCAGCGCTTTGTCAAAACCTACTTTAGCACCTTTGATCACTGCTACTTTACCAGCGATGGGGCCAAGCGCGACGCAGATGGCTACTACTGGATCACCGGCCGCATGGACGATGTACTGAACGTGGCTGGCCACCGCATGGGCACCGCCGAGATCGAGAGCGCACTGGTGGCCCACCCCACCGTGGCCGAAGCCGCCGTGGTGGGCATACCCCACGATATCAAAGGCCAGGCAATTTATGTTTACGCCACCTTAAGTGCCGGGATAGAGCCTACCGAGGCCTTGCGTCAGGAGCTGCGTAAATGGGTGCGCGACGAGATTGGCCCCATCGCCAGCCCCGAGGCCATTCAATGGGCCCCGGGCCTGCCCAAGACCCGCTCTGGCAAAATTATGCGCCGAGTATTGCGCAAAATTGCCTGTAGCGAGTACGATCAGCTGGGCGATACCTCCACCCTGGCTGATCCCCATGTGGTGGACGATCTTATTCGTGAACACAAGGCGGTGGAATAAGCCCACCTTAAGCATGACAAATAAGTAAAACTTAGGGTACCTCTGAATAAGCAAAGGCTCAGATTACACTGAGCCCTGGGACCCAGCCTATAAATTGCCACTTGCCAAATAAAGGCCCTAAAGACAATAATCGCCCTAGGGTACAATTAATAAAAGCAACGTAACAATAAACAGAGTTTAATCACTTTTTGCATATGCAATGTCGGAGCCCTGGCCAAGCCAGCGCTAAAGGGGATAAAAATGCCAAAGTTTATCGTGGCCGATGATCACCCATTGTTTCGCACGGCCCTAGTGCAGGCATTGGACAAGCACTTCGCCAATAGCGAGGTAATTCAGGCCGAGGACATGGAAAGCCTGCAACACCAAGTTAATCAACACAGCGATGCGGATCTATTACTACTAGACCTGCATATGCCCGGTGCCAACGGCTTTAGCGGCCTGGTGTTTATCAATGGGCACTTTCCCCATATTCCCATTATTGTGGTCTCGGCCAATGAGCAAGCCAGTATTATTCACCAAGCGGTGGAATACGGCGCAGCGGGCTTTTTGCCAAAATCATCGTCACCGGAATCCATTGTCGCCGCCATCGATAAGGTATTGGCCGGGGATATTTGGTTGCCCCCCAATCTGCCGCCGGCCAGCCAACTGGCCCCAAACGGCAGAGAAAACATCGCCGAGGTGGTCGCCAGCTTTACCCCGCAGCAGTTTCGGGTGGCCAATATGCTGGCCGACGGGCTGCTAAACAAGCAGATTGCCTACGAAATGGAGGTGACTGAAGCCACGGTAAAAGCCCATTTAACCGCCATATTCCGCAAGCTTGGGGTACATTCGCGCACCCAGGCGGTGCTGGCCATGAACCAGCTCGAAGTCAGCCCCCCGCCGGGCGCCCTATAGGGCAGCCCTGGGCATATCCCCTTCCCCATGCCTTACTGAGCCCAGCCCCTGCCGATAGCCCGCCCCTGCGCTATAGTAAGGGGCGGAACTGTTTTTTTCATTTTTTACCGTTGCGGCCGATAAGCTATGATCAGGCCACTATTTTGGTGGCAGCGTACCCGCTTGTTAACTGCAAATACAAGGTTACCCATATGGACTTCGAACCTGCCGACCTCTCGCTATTACTGGTAGAGCCCTCCGCTACCCAGCAAAAAATTATTTGCAATGAGCTGCAAAATAACGACATCACCAATATCAGCCGGGCCAGCTCCATTAGCGAGGCCAAGCAACTATTAGAGCAGCAGCAACCCGACCTAATTGCCAGTGCCATGTATTTTGACGACGGCACCGGCTTGGATCTATTAAAAGGCGTGCGCGCCAGCGCCCTGCTCAGTGAGACCCCGTTTATGCTGGTTTCCAGCGAGTGGCGCAAAGACCAGCTGGAAGCGTTTAAGCAATCGGGGGTAGTGGCGATACTGCCCAAACCTTTTAGTCGGCTGCACCTGGGCAAAGCCATTGATGCCACCATTGATCTGCTCAGCTACGACGAAATGGAACTCGACCACTACGACGTGACCGAACTGCGAGTACTGGTGGTAGACGACAGCGCACTGGCGCGCAAATATATCGCCAAGGTATTAATTTCCCTGGGTATTAATAATATTATTTTTGCCAATGACGGTGAGCAAGCCAAGCAAATGATGAGCATGCACATGCTGGATTTGGTGGTGACCGACTACAATATGCCCAATGTCAACGGCCGCGAACTGACCGAATACATTCGCCAGCAGAGCGACCAATCCCACGTACCTATTTTAATGGTCTCCTCCGAGGCCAACGAAACCCATCTGCAGCAAATTGAAAACGCCGGGGTTAACGCCCTATGCGATAAACCGTTTGAGCCACAGACGGTTAGGCAGCTGCTGTATTCAATTTTAGAGCATTGATAGAGGCTTCGACATCAAGACTGTTGGTGCAGCTTCTTGCGGCACAAACGCCGAATCAAACTGCGCAGGGCCGCGGGTTTTACCGGCTTGGACAGATAATAATAACCGCGGCTGCTGGCAGCATCGCGCAGTGATTCAGAGTTATCGGCACTGATCATAATGCCAGATAAATCACGCCCATCACGACCGTGAATTTGGTGTAGATGATCAAATAACTGAATTCCGGTTTCACCGTTATCCAAATGATAATCGGCGACAACAAAATCCGGCTTGTGCTCGGCGTACTCAGCCAGGGCGGTATCGATATCCATCGCCACCCAGACTTTACAACCCCAGGTTTCCAAGAGGCCACGCATTCCCTCAACAATGGCCTCCTCGTTATCCACGCATAAAATCCGCGCATCGTTAAGATCCGCTCCGGCCTGCTGCTGTAGACTCGGGCTGGCGCGGCGCTCTTGCGCCGCCACCATCGGCACTTTAACAGCAAATAAAGTACCGCGCCCGGTTTGTGATTTTAAAATAATCGGGTGTTCTAAAATATCCGCAATGCGCTTACTGATGGCCAGCCCCAAACCCAGGCCTTTATCGGCCTTGCGACGACTGCCACCGAGACGCACAAACTCATCAAATATTTTTTTCTGCTCGTGGGCCTCAATACCCGGGCCGGTATCAAACACCTGAATCTCAAGGCTATCGCCTCGGCGCCTGCAACCCAATAAAACTTTGCCGCGCTGGGTATAACGCAACGCATTACTTAAAAAGTTTTGCACAATACGGCGCAGTAAGTGGGCATCGCTATCCACCCACAATTTGCTGCTGCGATAGTGAAAGCCAAGGCCCTGGCGCGAGACCTCAGCGGCAAACTCCGCCGCCAGCGGCTGCAATAAATCATCAACGGCAAAGGCCTCACGCTTAGGGGTAAGCTCACCCGCATCCAACTTCGAAATTTCACGCAGGGCGCCAATTAAATCTTCCGCCGAGGCCAGCGCCGAATCAATACTGGCAATATCTTCGGCTACCTCCTGCCAGCGCCTCAGGTTCAGTTTTTCTTGCACGCTGGCAGCGAATAAGCGGGCGGCGTTAATGGGCTGTAATAAATCGTGGCTGGTGTGGGCTAAAAAGCGGGTTTTTTCATTGTGCTGTTCCCACAGGCGCTGCTCGGCATCGGCCCGGCGACGGTTCTCCGCCGCCAGCTCTTCGTTGCTGATCGACAGCTCAGCGGTGCGCTGGGCAACTCGCTGCTCCAGGCTGGCGGTGGTGTCTTCCAAGGCTTTTACCGCCGCTTTAAAATCGCTGATATCGGTATAGGTGGTTACAAAACCACCGTTGGGCATGGGGGTTCCACGCACGTCCACCACCAAGCCGTTTGGAAGCTCACGCTCAAACCGGTGGGCACTGCCGTGGCGCAATAAATCCAAGCGTCGCTGCACCTCCTCGTCGCTGTTTTTACCGCCGTACATGCCGCGCTCGGCATTGATGCGGTAGAGGTTTTCCACCGGGCAGCCAATATAAAGGGTGCGCTCTGGGTAGTTAAATAAACTGGCGTAGTGTTCATTCCAAGCCACCAGGCGCAGTTCGGCATCGACCACGCTAATGCCTTGGCTAACGGTTTCTACGGTGGTTTGCAGCAGGTCTTGGTTAAAGCGCAACTGCTGCGAGGCGTTGTCCACCAGCTCGGCAAAATCTTGCAATTGCAGGGGCCGGTCACGGGTCAGCAATTTCATTGCCCGGGCGGCTGTAGCCGCACCCAAAATACTGGCCACTACGCCTTCTACTTCCTGCACTACAAACTGGGGGGCTAAATCGTCCACCATCAAACGCTGGCCGCTGCGGTGCTCAAATAAACGCCAGTACTCCTGTAGCTTTTCTTTGCCCACCAAGGGCTCTAAAAGGCCTTGCACTTGGCCCATATGCACTTCGGTAAGGGCCAGGGGCGCGCCGGTTTGGTCTTCGGTCACCCTATCGATAAACATCTGCGCCTGTTGCACGTCTTTATCGGCCACCGGGCTGAGCTTAGACACCAGCACAAACAGCCCCAGGTTAAAGCTCAAACTCCAAAATACCCCGTGGCTGAGGGGGTCCCAGCCCTCGGCTCCAAATAGATGCTGGGGTCGCAGCCAGCTCTGAGCAAATAGCCCCTCGCTCAACAGCGGGTGCTCCGGCGCCAGAGCGGGAAAAACCAAGCAGAATAGCCACAGGCTGTAACCGGCCACCAGCCCCGCCAACACACCCAAGCGGTGTGCCTTATGCCAATACAGTGCGGCAAACAAGGCCGGCGCAAACTGGGCTGCAGCGGCAAAAGACAGCAGGCCAATCGGGGCCAGCCCCTCCATTCCAGAAATTGCTTTGTGTACCACCCAACTCAACAGCAAGATGGCAAAAATACTCAGGCGCCGAATTAGTCGCAGGTGGTTGCCAAGCGAGGCCACCGATAGGTCACGATCACGATTAATGCGCAGCCACAGTGGCGCCACCAGCTCATTAGAGATCATCACCGCCAGCGTAACCGCCGCCACAATCACCATACCAGTGGCGGCGGAGAAGCCGCCAATAAAGGCCAGCACTGCGACGGTGTTCAAACCTTCGCTGGCGGGCAGTGTTAGTACCAGCGTATCGCCGG
>JAOXRV010000484.1 GCA_025800435.1 Cellvibrionaceae bacterium
ATACTCGCGCTTTTCCTTTGACTACCCCTACCCGGTGGCCCAGTCGGTCAATGGCCCGGTCGGTGGCATGGAATACCCCATGATCACCTTTAACGGCCCGCGTACCGAGCTGCAAGACGACGGCAGCCGTACCTATAGCCAGGCGGAAAAGCGCTTTTTGATCGGCGTGGTGATTCACGAAATTGGCCATATCTACTTCCCCATGATCGTCAACTCGGACGAGCGCCAGTGGACCTGGATGGACGAGGGTTTAAACAGCTTTTTGGACGGTGTTGCCGGGCGTGAGTGGGATCCCAATATTCCCTGGGGTGTTGAGCCCCGCGATATTGTCGACTATATGAAGTCGGGCCAGCAGGTGCCGATTATGACCCAATCGGATTCGGTGCTGAAGTTGGGCCCCAACGCCTACACCAAGCCCGCCGCCGCGCTCAATATTCTGCGCGAGGTGATTATGGGCCGCGAGTTGTTCGATTTTGCCTTTAAAGAGTATTCCCAGCGCTGGATGTTTAAGCGCCCAACCCCGGCGGATTTCTTCCGTACCATGGAGGAGGCCTCGGGCATCGACCTGGATTGGTTCTGGCGCGGTTGGTTTTACAGTACCGACCATGTGGATATCTCGTTGGACCGAGTTTACAAGCTGCGCCTGGATACCCGCGACCCGGATATCGATTTTGGCCGCCTGCGCAAAGAAGAAGCGGATAAGCCCAGCTCTTTCTTCGTAGACCGCAACAAGGCCGAAGGCCGCAAACTGTGGGTTGATATCAACTCGGATGTGAGCGACTTTTACGACGATAATGACCGCTTTACCGTCACCAATAAAGAGCGCAACGACTACAAGAAGTTTCTCGACGGCCTGGAAGACTGGGAGCGTAAAGCCCTGGCCCGGGCGGTAGAGGAAGATAAAAACTACTATGTACTGGAGTTCTCTAACCTGGGCGGTTTGGTGATGCCCATTCTGCTGCAACTGCACTATGCCGATGGCAGTGTTGAAGACCAGTATATCCCCGCTGAAATCTGGCGCCGTACCCCCAAGGCGGTGAAAAAGCTGATTATCACCGATAAGGAAAAAGAGCTGACCCAGGTGGTGGTTGACCCGCACTGGGAAACTGCCGATGTGGATAATGAGAACAACCACTATCCGCGCCGTATTATTCCCTCCCGTGTGGAAGCGTTTAAGACCAAGAAGCGCAAGGGCAAGGTTTACCGGGACATCATGCAGGATATTAAAACCGAGCTAGAAACCGATGAGGATAAAGAAGACGAAGATAAGAAAGAGACCTCTAAATCCAACTAAACTGTTGCTTGCCCTAGTCAACATGTAATCCGTAGAGCCATGGGGGGAGGGGTGCCCTTCTGGGGG
>JAOXRV010000494.1 GCA_025800435.1 Cellvibrionaceae bacterium
ATCCACCCGACCGTGCTCATCCAGCACCTTGGCCACCAGGCGGTCGCAGTCTTCCATATCGGAGACATCACAGGAATAGGCAAAGGCCTCACCGCCTTTTTCCTCAATTTCGACGAGTGTTTGATCCAGCTTTTCGATCGTGCGCGCCACCAAAATAACTGTGGCCCCGGCGCGGGCCAAGCGCAGCGCGCACTCTTTGCCGATACCCGAGGTGGCACCGGTAACGACCACCACCTGGCCATCGACCACCTTACGCAGGGCTTTGAGCTTGGCTTTGCCCACATATTTTTTAAACAGGCTGTCCACCTCGCCGGTAATCGAGGTGCTGCCTTCGCGCAGGTACTGATCCCAGTAGTCCCAAATAATGTCGGCATATTCAGTCAGACTGGGGCAGACAATGCCATCCTCGGCCAGCAGCTCGCGGGTGTGGGCTGAGTCAAAGCGGGTGGGGTAATTAAGGTAGGCCATAATCTGGGGGGGGATGCCCAGCTTGCTAACGACCTTATCGCTGATGCTCTTAACCCCCGGTATCTTGGCCACGGCCTTGGCGGTTAGCTCGGTGGCGTTGTCGACGCTGGGCAGGTCCATGGGGATAAGGGCAGGGCCACCACTGACGCGCATAAAGGTTTTCAGCAAATCGCCCACTCGGGTGCCTTCGGGCTCGGTTAAAAAGAAACACCGACGATCCAGGCCCGGGCGGTGGGCCAGGTTGTCCATGGCATCCACTACATAGTCTACCGGCACTATATTGAGTAAGCCGGCCTTGGACATCAGCATGGGGATGCCCCGTGGGGTGTATTTGCTCAGGCTCTTAAGCAGATCAAAGAAATAATAGGGACCGTCTACCTTGTCCATTTCGCCGGTCAGAGAGTGACCAACCACCATGGCCGGGCGGTAAATGCGCCACTTCATGCGCTTCTCGGCCCGCACCAAGCCCTCAGATTCGTGCTTGGTGGCAAAATAGGGGTGGTCCAGGCCCTCGGCCTCCTCAAACATGTCCTCGGTAAAGGTACCGGGGTAGAGGCCGGCGGCAGCGATCGAGCTGACCTGGTGGAAGCAGCCGGCTTTA